>OMPX01000013.1 GCA_900313115.1 uncultured bacterium | reverse complement strand
GCCATAGTAGTTTTGATTTCACCATAGGTAAACAATTCGGTAGCCAATGAACGCAATAAAGCTTTTCTTTGGTCTTGCGCCTTGCTAAGTGTATGTTTTTTAGTTTGGTGTCTCATTTTTCTGTTTTCCTTTATTATATTATAATTTTCTTTTTCGAAATAATTGAAAATTGAAAATTGAAAATTGAAAATTATTTTGTAACCTATCGGCTACGGATATTGGACATTATTGGAATTACCCTTCAAGGTGTTCAATAGTCGGCTTTGCCGACAAAGAAATTTTCCATTTTCCATTTTCCATTTTCCATTTTGGACAATAACCTCGTTATTCTCCGATAAGAACTCCATCTTCATCCATTTCAGGATTTGGTTGAAGATCTAAACCGTGTTCGTGTAATTTTTCAATAACTTCATCTGCTGATTTTTTACCAAAGTTCTTGATAATCAACAAATCATGTTCTGATTTCTTAAGTAATTCAGCCATAGAGTTTATACTAGCTCTCTTTAAGCAGTTATAAGCTCTGACTGACAATTCTAATTCTTCAATAGTAATTGAAGGTTCATCTTCAGCTAATGCTGCAACAGGTTCATCATCAAGAATCATACTGCTTGAAGCAGGAGCATCATAAGATGTTAGAATTGGAGCATTACCTGAAATACCTGCTATTTGAACAAAATGTTCAATTAACAAATTAGCAGCTTGTGTCAATGCTGTAGTAACATCAACTGTACCATTTGACCAAATTTCAAGAGTTAATTTGTCATAATCAATAGAATCACCTACACGAGCAGGTTCTACATCATATTTTACTCTCTTGATTGGCATAAATGTTGCATCAATAGGTAACATATCAATAGCTACGCCTTCTTTGTTGCGAGGAACATCGTTTGGAACGTAACCTTTACCTGTTTCTACTGTGATTTCTGCGTGGAAACTACCGCCATCAGCAATTGTACAAATCAACCAGTCAGGGTTTACGATTTTAACGCCTGCAGGTAGTTGAATATCACTTGCCAAAACTGCGCCCGGTTTATCGATATCAATTCTTAAAGTTTGTGGTTCTTTAGAATCAGTTTTGATAGCTAAACCTTTAAGGTTTAACAATACGTCAACAACATCTTCCAAAACACCAGGAATTGCTGTGTATTCGTGAGTAATACCTTCAATTCTTGCTGAAGTTACAGCTGTACCTTCAAGACTTGATAACAATACTCTTCTTAGAGAGTTACCAACAGTAATACCAAAGCCTCTTTCTAATGGGCTGATTACAAATTTACCATATTGTGAGCCATCAGAACTTGTGGCAGTATTTACAGTTTTTATTTCTAATTCCATTATAATTTTCTCCTATCAGGTTTCTTATTTAGAATAATACTCAATTACTAATTGTTCTTTGAAATCAGGATCCATTTCTTCTCTTGATGGAACTCTGTCAAAAGTAATTTTTAAAGCATCCTTGTCAACTGTAATCCATGCCGGAGCACAAGATAAGTCAATTGCTGACATAACAGTTTTCAAGAAATCTGAACTTTTAGCCTTAACGGTAATAACATCTTCAGGCTTAACTAAGTATGAAGGAATATCTACTTTCTTACCGTTAACTAAAACGTGTCCGTGATTAACAATTTGTCTTGATTGTTTACGAGTAACACCAAAACCTGCTCTAAACAAGATATTATCTAATCTTGATTCAAGAATTTGTAACAAGATAGTACCTGTTACACCTTTTCTTCTTGCAGCTTCGTTGTAATATTTAGCAAATTGTTTTTCACTAACTAAATAAGTCATTCTGATTTTTTGTTTTTCATTTAAGTGAATTGCATATTCAGAAAGTTTCTTTCTAACAGCACCGTGCTGACCTGAAGCAGTCTGTCTCATAGAAGATGTTAACTTTCTGTTTGATAAATCTTTTACCCCGTAGTTACGGAATAATTTATTTGTAGGTCCTGTGTATCTTGCCATTTTTTCTCCTTTTCTTGTCGGGCTTCTACGGTTTGTTCTTTTGGCGGTGAACAAGCCCCGACTTTTTTGTTTTGAATTATTGCTTCACACCTTCGTATCCTCACTACATTTTGCTTTGGCAAAATTGCCGTTCGTAACTTCGGTGCTGCTTCGAGTTAGGCTCGTTTACTCGCCGTCACTCTACGCAAAATTCAACTATACTCTACGTTTCTTTGGAGGTCTGCACCCATTGTGCGGAATAGGTGTAACGTCCTTAATCAAAGTAATTTCCAAACCTGCTTGTTGGATAGCTCTGATAGCAGTTTCACGACCTGAACCAGGTCCTTTGATATAAACTTCTACCTTTTTCATACCTTGATCCATTGATTTTTTAGCAACTAATTCTGCT
>OMPX01000103.1 GCA_900313115.1 uncultured bacterium | reverse complement strand
TATTAATGGTGTTCCGGCTAAAACTGATATGGAAGCTCTCAAAAACATTAATAGTGAACTTCCCAATGCTAATAACATTCAATCATTCGATAAAGTTCTTCAATCAACAGCGAAGTCACAATTTGGTACGTTGTTGAGAAGTAAAGGTATAACAAGCGTAGATGCTCAATTATATACAAACCCTAATGTTAATATTACTAAAAGACCATCAAAAGAGCAGATAATGTCAATGATAGACGTTGCTTCCGAAAAATACGGTGTTGATTCAAAACTTGTAAAAGCTTTGGTTCAACAAGAGTCAGGTTTTAATCCAAACGCAAAATCAAAAGTTGGCGCTATGGGGCTTATGCAGTTGATGCCATCGACAGCTAAGGGGCTTGGGGTAACAGATCCAATGGATCCTCAACAAAATATTGAAGGTGGAGTTAAGTATTTGAAATCAATGTTGAACAGATTCCATGGAAATACGATTTTGGCACTTGCTGCCTATAATGCAGGACCGAATGCCGTAAGTAAATATGACGGTGTTCCGCCTTATAAAGAAACTCAAAATTATGTTAAATCTATTTTGAAAAACTATTTATAATTTGTTTTTTATTAAACCTATCAAACCCTCATGTTATGTGTATTTGCCATGAAATATAGTTCGTAAAATTTTGTAACAAATTAGCAAATTTTTTGCCATTAATTACTTTATAAAAACAGGGTTAGGTATGAATATTAGTGGTATGTCAAAATTTGCATCTAAAAGCATAGCCGGTCTTGATGTAAGACGTCGGTTATTTAAGCTTATACCTAACATTACAATAAACGGAGAAGCTTTTGTTAATAAGATTGAGACTGCCCTGGCCCGTCCTGACGTAAATAGAGCTGTAATGGGTGCTACAGCTATACTAACCCAACCACTGATAGATTATTATAACCCTAAAGTTGACAGAGATACCGCAGTTGTTTCAACGTGCAGAACTATGGGTAAAATCATAGCAGGAACAATGGTCGGTTGTGGTGTTAGAAGTGCTTGTTATTATGGTATCCATGCCCTTACAAGTATGTCTAAAACTGCACCTGCGTGGAGAAGTGCATTATTACCGCCAAAATCTATTATGCATTATTTAGCCAATAAAAATCCTGATTGGTTAAAAAATTACCGAAGCACATTAGCTATGATAGTTGGTTTAGGGGCAATGTTGTTTACTAATGTTTTACTTGACGTTCCTCTGACTCATAAAATTTCAAGAAAATTACTTAGTGTATTTAGAAAAAATCAGGGAAATCCTGATATAAATAATCCAATTAATCCTAATAACTTAACCAACCCTAATAAGCCGTATGAACATTATGAAGCGGCTGATAAGTTCCGAAAGATTTTTATTGATGATTTCAACATCAAAGATAGGAGGACATCATGAGTAATATGTGGCCTCTTATAAAAAAACAATTAGGAAAACTTGCGGGTGCAAGTTCTGCAAAGATGGGCGATATTATAATATTAACATCTATTGCAGGATGGTTAGCATCATCTGCTGCTCAAATCATTGGTATTGCATTAAACAAAGAGTACAGTCATGAACAAAAGAAATTCATGATTGCACAGGAATCTGCTGATGCACTAACAAATATTGTTTTGTATTTTGGCGTTACTAAATCTCTGACAGCATTATCTTCTCATATGGTTAAAACAGGTAAATTAGCTCCTCGCTCTATTGCTGACTTTTTAAGAAGATCAAATTTCTCTCATCTTAGAGGAACTTTTGGGTTTGATGTAACAAAAGCTCCGGGTTTTGAAGAAGCAGGATTAAGAGGTGCTTATAATGGTTTCAAATGTTTTACTGATGCTGCTGCAGCAACAATTGGCGGTATAATATCAAGTAATATAATCACTCCAATTGTCAGAAACAAAATTGCATCTTACAGACAGAACAAGTATAAGGAAAAACAACAATTGTTGACAGTTAATAATCCTGTAAATAATGCTCCTGCTAAAACTCCATATAATATGCCAAGACATACTTTCGATGCTTATAGAAACAGAGTATTAAGTTTATAAAATATAATTGTTGACATAAAATTTTGTTTATAATATTATAATTAAGCCGAAAGCACATGGGCGTTTAGCTCAGTTGGTAGAGCGTCTCCCTTACAAGGAGAGGGTCAGAAGTTCGAGTCTTCTAACGCCCACCATTTATTAGAAGAGCCGTCAGGCTCTTTTTTTATATAAGGAAATAATTTATGGCAAATTTTGTTGATAATATGGACATGAAATTAAATCATTTACGAAAGTCCAAAAATAGAGATAAAGTTATTGAGATTTTAAAAAATTCAAATTTGCCAATGTCTATTGAAGATATTTATTTAAATTTAAAACAGACAAATAACTCTTTGGCGTTGTCAACTGTATACAGAATTATAGATAAGCTGACTTCATTAAATATTACGCAAGAGGCAGTAAAAGACGGTGACAGATCTTTATATGAATTAACCGGAAGCAATCACAATCATTATTTAATGTGTACAAGTTGTAAAAAAGTTGTTCCGCTTGATATATGTCCAATTCATGAAATAGAAGATAGCATTATAAAAAAGACAGGTTTTAAAATCTCGGGGCATAACTTTCAAATTTTTGGTGAATGCCCTGAATGCAGTAAAAAATTAAATTAAAACATTAATATTTAAATAAATCTTTTAAATCTTCACCATCATCCTTTTTAGGCTCATTATTTAATTTTGCAGTCATATTCAAAAATTTTATCTGATTATTTGTAATATCCATAATGTCTCCTATAATTTCATATATTAATTACAACACAATTGCAAATCATTTGCCATTGCGTGTATGGGAATTTTATTTTTTAAAGAGGTGATTTTTGTAAAATTTTTTTAATAAACTAACAAATTATTTTTTTGCAATTGTTATTAAAGTATCAAAACACAAAGGGGGTACATTATGAATATTACTGCAACTAATTTATCTTTTGAAGCAAAATTACCAAAACCTAAAAAGGTTAAGAAACCTGATTTTTTCAGAGATAGAGAATTATTTAACAGTAAAAGAGATGTTATTGACGGAAAATATGATGTCGATGACTTAGCAGTTTATCCGCAAAAATATTACGGTCCTGTGTATGATGCCAACAGTGCCGAAGCAGACGGATTATTTAATAAATTAGCATAATTAAAAGGGGGTTATTACCCCTTTTAATTTTTGTAAAGAATGTATGAAATAATAGCAAAAAAATACTGTTATATGCGTTAGAATGGTAAGTGTGTGCGAAAAAAGGAAAGTATTATGAATATATCGCCTGTATCATATAATTCAAAAATAGCATTAAAGGCTAATGATAAACAAACTTCACAACCGTATGTATCGTCTCATGTTCCGGGAAGCATTGGAGCAACAGAGAAATTAAAATACAAACCTGCAGTAATTGGTTTGTTGAACGGTATAACTTGGACAGGTATTGGTTTTGCCTTTGATAAGGTTTTACAAAAGATGTTCAAATCTCAAACATCTAATAAAACTTCTCTAATTGTAAATGGTGCTATTGGTGCTGTATTTGGTACTTATGCTTATATCAAGGCAAAACAAATTGAAAAGATGCAAAATAACGGTTAATT
Organism: uncultured bacterium; assembly: GCA_900313115.1. Taxonomy (GTDB): domain Bacteria; phylum Cyanobacteriota; class Vampirovibrionia; order Gastranaerophilales; family Gastranaerophilaceae; genus UBA2883. The sequence continues at coordinate 4,718 of OMPX01000103.1, read as the reverse complement.
TATCGTAAATATCGTTAACAAACGGTTTTTATTTTGATTTGTGTATGTAATACTTATATTGTAGATAAGCGAAAAGGAATAACTATATGATAAAGGTTGCTGTTTGCGGCGCAAACGGAAAAATGGGAAGAGAAGTTGTAAATGCTGTTAATAATGCCGATGATATGGAATTAACCGCAAAGATTGATATCATTGATGGGGAATATGATTCTATAGAAAAAGCACATAATGAAAAGGATATAGATATACTTATTGATTTTACTCAACCAAAATCAATATATGAAAATGCTCTATATTGTCTGAATAATAAAATAAATATTGTTATAGGGACAACAGGTTTGTCTGATGCACAATTAAAAGAATTGGAAGATTTATCGAATAAAAATAAAACAGCTTGTTTTATTGCGCCAAACTTTTCAACAGGTGCAGTATTGATGATGATGTTTTCAAAAATGGCTGCAAAATATTTTAACAATGCAGAAATTATTGAATTGCATCATAACCAAAAGAAAGATGCTCCGTCAGGAACTGCAATAAAAACAGCTCAGCTTATGGCTGAAAGTAATGATAATTTTGCAACAGGAAACTGCGCAGAGACAGAAACAATTACTGGTTCAAGAGGCGGTACATCTTATAATAATATTCATATACATTCTGTAAGAATGCCGGGGTTTATGGCGTCTCAGGAAGTTATTTTTGGTGCTATGGGACAAACCTTAAAAATCAGACATGATTCTACAAATAGAGAATGTTATATGGACGGTGTACTTTTAGCAGTGAGATATGCCTTTGATAAAGGTGGCTTCACATACGGATTAGATAATATTTTATAGGGGATATAAACATGAGAAAACCAAATATTGCAATTTTAGGCGCAACAGGTGTTGTAGGAAGAGAAATAACAAGTATTACAACAGAATTAGGCATAGAATTTGAATCAATTAAATTTTTATCAAGTGCTAAAAGTGCAGGTTCAAAAATAGAATTTCAAGGTAAAACTTATACTGTAGAAGAAGCTACTCCCGATTCTTTTAACGGTATAGATATTGTAATGGCATCAGCAGGCGGCGGAACAAGTAAACATTTTGCTCCGGAAATCGTAAAACGTGGTGGTGTTATTATTGACAACTCAAGCGCTTTCCGTATGGATAAAGATGTACCTCTCGTTATTGCTGGGGTTAATGATGACGATTTGAAAAATCATAAAGGTATTATTGCTAATCCAAATTGTTCTACTTCGCAGCTTATGTTAGTTTTGAAACCATTACACGAAAAAGCTAAAATTAAAAGATTGATAGTTTCTACATATCAGGCAGTTAGCGGTGCCGGTTTGAAAGCAATGAACGAATTGACTGCTAATACAGAAGCTCATATGACAGGTAAAGATTTTACAAATGATGCTTTCAAAAAACCAATTGCATTTAATGTAATTCCACAAATTGATGTATTTACCGAAAATGGTTATACAAAAGAAGAAATGAAGGTTACAAACGAAACAAAGAAAATTCTTCACTTGGCTGATGATACTCCGATTTCTTGTACTGCAGTCAGAGTTCCTGTGTATAGAGGTCATTCGGAAGCAGTTGATATTGAGTTTGAAGAAAATATTACGCCTGAAGAAGTCAGAAGCATATTGAGCAGTGCGTTTGGCGTGACAGTTATTGATGATATTGATAACTATGAATATCCGACAACAAGAGATGCTGATGGAACTGATCCTGTGTATGTCGGAAGAATCAGAAAAAATATTGCATTTGATAACGGTATTTCTCTATGGTGTGTTGCTGATAATCTTAGAATTGGTGCAGCCTTGAACACCGTTAGAATATGTAAAAAAGTTATTGAAATGGGTTTATATGGAAAAGTCAATGTTTAAAACATTGACTTTTTTCGAAAAAAAAGATATAAATAAGTTATAGATAAGGGTAGGAAACAATGCAAATCAACAACATTCAAACAAGTCAAAAAGGAGAAGTCGTAGTAGTTAACAGAAAGGTCAACTTTGAAGCTAATAAAGTTAAGCAAGCAAGCCTATTGCCAAAAACGGTTATAGATAAATTTGGATTGGATATGAGTACAAGAGTTGGCTATAAAGGTCCTGTAGGATATGAACAGGCTCCGCAAGGTTTACCAAATGGTCTGACTGAGGTTTTCCGTTCAATGAAAATTAACTGGGCAACTCATGTTGATAAGAATACAAAAAAATCAGCTTTCGCAAATGCAAATATTTACATAGGTTAATTTTGGCATTTTACATTTTAGGGTTGAATATATCAAAAAAAAAATATATAATGGCAGTGCATATAAGTATATGGTCTATAGTGTTACTTTAACCAACATCTGCTAACAGGTAGAAAGGATAGCTTATGAGTGCTGACGGTGGTATTAAAAATCTTTTGATTTTGTGTGTAATTCTTTTAATTCTTACTTTTATTAGTATTTTTTGTGTGTTCCCATTTGTTTATTCAACTTATGTTTTGAAACAAGATTATCATCCGATAAATTCAATTAAGTCAAGTCTGACTTTGAATGGAAAATTGTTCAAAAGTAAAGAAGTAAAAGAACGTGAAGAGTGGTTTGCAAAAATAGAAGCTTACGTAAATAAGATTTGTCCTAAAATAGATATAAAACAACAGCAAGAAAACGGAGAAGGGATTTATGATTTTTACATACATCCGAAAGTATGGGAACAATTAAGTGAAGAACAAAAAGATGTTATTTATCAAAAATGCGTTATGTATGTCTATCTGAAAATAAATCCAAAAGATAAATTAGCACACAAAAGGTGTACAAAAATTAAAAGTTTAACAGATGGAGAAGTCTTGGCAGAAAGTGTTAATTACGTTCCTAAATATAAATAAAAAAATAAAATAGACTCTAAAACATATTAGAGTCTATTTCTATTTTATAGTCATCTTGTTGATTAAACGGCAACAGGTGATTTTATTAAAGAGTCACAATCCATTTCCTTAGGTTTTGGAATACCCATCAGTTCAAGAACGGTCGGAGCAACATTACATAATGCTCCATCTTCTCTTAATGAGATATCTTTTGGTCCGTTTATAATAACAAAAGGTACTTCATTTGTTGTGTGAGCTGTTTGAGGTTTTCCTGTTTCTTCATCAACCATCATTTCAGCGTTACCGTGATCGGCTGTTAAAAGCATTGTAATACCTTTAGCTTTACAAGCATCAGCAATTTTACCAACACATTCATCAACAACTTTACAAGCCTTTGTAGCTGCTTCAATAACACCTGTATGACCAACCATATCTGGATTTGCGAAGTTTACAAGAATAAATCCGTATTTTTCATCATTTATTGCTGATAATACATTTTCGCAAACTTCATAAGCGCTCATTTCAGGCTGCATATCGTATGTAGGAACTTTTGGTGATGAAACAAGTTTACGTGTTTCGTGAGGGTTAGGCTCATCAATACCACCGTTAAAGAAGAATGTTACGTGAGCGTATTTTTCTGTTTCAGCTGTTCTATATTGATTTACACCGTTTTGTTCCAAAACATCACCTAAAATATTAACCAATTGTTCTTTAGGGAATGCAACAGGAAATGTAAATGTTGCTTCATAGCTTGTCATTGTTGTATAAAGAATGTTCTTTAAAACTTTCTTTCTTTCAAACCCGTCAAAGGTAGTGAAATTAATAGCTTTAGTAATTTCTCTTGCTCTGTCAGGTCTATAGTTAAAGAAGATTATAGAATCGTTGTCATGAATTCTGCTTTCTTCACCTAAAATCGCAGTAGGTAGAACAAATTCATCAGTTTCGCCTTTTGCATAAGATTGCTTAACACCTTCAATTGCAGAAGCTGCGTGTTCGCCTTCTCCAAATAATAGGCAATTATAGCCTTTTTCAACTCTGTCCCAACGATTATCTCTGTCCATAATGTAGTAACGACCACATATAGATGCTACTTGCGGCAGATTATATTTTTTAAGTTCTTCTTCAACTGTTTGTAAATATTCACAAGCACTTGCAGGAGGTGTGTCACGTCCGTCTAAAAATGCGTGAACATAGACTTTTTCAAGACCATTTTCTGATGCCATTTTGATTAATGCCAGCAAGTGGTCTAAAGATGAGTGAACTCCGCCTGTCGAAACCAACCCGTATAAATGTAATGATGAATTATTTTTCTTTGCGTGTTCAATTGCATCTAAAAATCTTTGGTTTTTAAAGAAAGAGCCGTCTTTGATTGCTCTGTTGATTTTTGACAAGTCTTGGTAAACAATTCTTCCTGCACCTAAATTCAAGTGACCGACTTCTGAATTACCCATTTGTCCGTCAGGTAAACCTACATATTCGCCATCAGCATGGATTCTTGTGGATGTTTCTTCAGCAATAAGCTTTGGAACATTGACAGGATGTGACAATTTAGTTGCATCATATTCTGCTGAACCTTTGCTTATTCCCCATCCGTCCATTATGCATAATAAAACTCTTTTATTCATTTTTATACCCTCATTTAGTTGTTATAACATCATTATGGTATCAAGAACAGAATACGGTTTCAACTAATAAATTATAGTTTAGCAAACGAAGTTTGCTAAACGGTGACTAAGTGAATCGTGACTAAGTGACTAAGTAAATTATTCTTAACCATTTAATGACAGTTTTGTTGTACATAATAAATATTAGGGGTAAATATCGAAACAATATAAATATAAGATGATTACAAAACAAAACGCGTGTTTAACGATAGTT
>OMPX01000039.1 GCA_900313115.1 uncultured bacterium | reverse complement strand
TCAGGCAGGTAATCCAAACGAGTGGCAGGAATGCCCATAGGAGTTACCCTTTTTGCATATTTTGTTGTCGACATTAATTTACCTCGTCTATTCTATATAATTGTACGTACTAACTAAAATTGGTTAATATATAGACTGTTTCGCCGTCAATGACTCAGGTTGCGCACCCTGAAGTCCGGCCTCTGGACTATTATTTCCCTCATAAAATAGGATAAAAATCCATACTTCATGCATGTTATTCTATCGTAACACTTCAATAATTGCAGTCAAGCAGAATAAACGTAAAAAATACAATTTATTAATAAAAGTTAATAAAATATTTTCTGCTAAAAAGTTTTTTATTTAATTATGACTTCTATAATACACTTTTTTCAAAAAAATGCAAGCAAAAAGTATGCTATACTTTTTTATCTATGATTTTAAGATTCTAAGCAAAAAACTTTCTAAGGTGTTTTTCTGTCTGCTTCCGGAATTTTAACAACAGTTATATCTGTTATTTTTCTATTTCTATCATCTTCGCTTTTTAATTCAAAATCAAACGTTCCAGGATCATATGTTGAAATAAATTGTTTTGCTTCATTGTCGTATACAACAACATGACCGTCCTTATCCCTTTCATATTTAGGGTCTCCAGGTTTGAATCCTGCAAATACAATATATCCGTTATTACTATATTCATCTATTAGTTGTGCCGCTGTTTTACCACCGGCTTCTGCTGAGCCGATAATAATAGTTTGTATTTCAGTATTCGGAGGCAATAATGCTTTTAATACAGCACTTTCTAAACCGGCTTCTAGTAAACCGGCCTTAAGCTTTCGTGTATCCTCATCGTTACCTAAATCTGAATATGATTTTACATTAGATTTATCTGTCAGGTTTATATATGCACTCTTACTATCATTTGATTTAAAATTATATGGTGACTCCAAAAAACTGTCTTTATTGGCACGATGTTCTTCAAGTAGTCCTCTATTAACCGCACGTTCGTTTGAATAAAGATCAAATCTAAATTGTTTAAATGCCTCTTCTATAATTATCGCATCCGGATCCCCTAATGAGGATGTTTTTCCCTCAGCTTTTTTATCAGCAGCAACATCAGCAGATGTTACGGTATAAGTATTACTTGTTCCGTATTTAGCTTCTCCCAATCCAGGGAATCTAACAATATAATTATCTCCGTCTTGTTGTATTACTCCACTGTTTTTAAATGTGTTTGGCAAATATTTACGAATACCCTGTAATGACGCAACCAAATAACAATCTCCAACTCCTTTTTGATAAATAGGTGCATCTAACACTCCGTTGGCTTTTTGATTCTTTGTTTGAGCGATTTTTACAGATTGTGTAACTGAAAATTGACCATTCCCTTTATATTCATACTCAATACTCTTATCATTTTTATCAACATAGGTTGTCTTATTACCTTCTTTTTTTACTTCAATTTTTAAATTGTCTTTTGCAATATAATATTCTGCTTCAGAACCGACAACATTATTATTATAAAATCCCATGTCAAATTCCTGCATTACATCCCGATACTGATCATGTCCGTAGCAATGCCCGGTACGTTCTTTTACATAAGATTTCACATGGACACAACTACCGTTATCATTACTATTAGTGATTTTGTCAATAGTGAGAAACTGCTGATATTCAGGATGATAAATATATTGTTTCCCCTCCTTTGTAAAAATATATTTATGTTCAGTTTCTTGGAAACCATTTGCTCTTGCATATTTTACTGTATTTTCATAACCTTGCTCTGTTCCGTCATATCCATATGGTACTCGGTTATTCTCATTATCATAAAGTCCCTTATTATACATAAGGGTTCCCATTTCTGTTCGCAAATCTTTTGGTAGGATGTAAAATCCTGATTTCTCATCTACTAGTAGTCCGTCTTTGAACATTGAAAAACTTTCACCCATTTCATAAATAAATACAGGTTTGTTATCTTTATCAATTGCGATTGATGGATTAGAATCAAGTGACTTCATCCCTTTTGACTTCGCAAAATCTTGTTTTGCTTTTATTGAATCCTGTTTTACTTTTGTATCATTCAGCTCAAGCATTTTACTCATAAATGCTTTTAAATCTTCTTCTGTAATATCTTCTTTTTTAAACATTTTACCGAAAGGAAATATTTTACCCATCACAGCTGCTGATAACTCACTATCTTCAACAACGTTATTATCTCCTTTATCATTTTTTCGAGCAATTGCTCCAAAAATACTCAATCCATATGCAATCTCTTTTGAATCAAGCATCCCATCACCCTTAACATTTTTATCTAACATATTGAAAAGTATATCGAATTTCTCACCTTGACCTAACTCTTCACGTTTAATACCTTGTTTTGACACTTCATTAGAAAAATCTCTATTATCACCTTGTATTTTCATGAATAAATCTCCAGTCTCTCTACATGTATAAAAAACATGATAAATACAGGATTTTCAGTATATTAAAAACTTGTAACATAATTACATAAATACATCTTTTCTATATCCCCCCACAAAAATATTTATAAGAATTTCTTAGAGTATATATGACACTGTTATTACCGATTTTGAATGAATTCAAGAAGTAATCGCAACACTAACACCTAAAGTATAATAAATCCAATACAGAAAGGAATTAGTAAAAATGAAAAGCTGCAAGCACTTGACTTTAAGCGAAAGAGAAAAATTTTACAGTGCTACAAGGGAAAGGACTATCAATTAGAAAAATAGCATATGAACTAAAAAGAAGTCCAAGTACTATATCAAGAGGATTAAAGAGAAAAAATGCAATATTCTATCGAAATGTGTATATTGGTTCTCAAAACAGATGGTTAATGATAAGGAAAGAGCTCAAACTATATTCAGTAGTTATGAAATAAATGATATATTGTATGCATATTCCAAAAACCAAGAATTAACTAAAAAATTATCATCATAATGATTTGAAGATAATAAAGGCAGAAACATTCCAAGATTCAACGGTTATGGAATAATAAATATAGTTAAATTGTATAGTAACTATGATAGTATGATAGTTAATAATCTATATTAAATGATTCATAAGAAAAATTTACCAGTCAAGAATTTTTTACTAAATTATAAAATAACTTATAAACTATATTAAAGTAAAAGTGTTGCGCTTCCAATCAGGTTTTTCAAACGATTAATGTTTTTTATTTAACTTGGCAAAAATTCTTTCTTTTACTTCATCAACATAACCAACTTTAAAAGAAAGACTCAATACAACATAAGTAACCATAAGCACCATTGAAACCATTAAAATTCTGAACACCTCAAATAAATATCTACTCATACAATCCCCAAGGGTAAATCCGATTATTCTTGCTGTAAGGTATGAAACAATAAATGCAATACCGCCAATGAATATCATTTTTGCAAGATTTATAAATAAATCTTTATAATCAAGTTTTATCTTTTTATTCATCAAAACACCAAGTCCAATCGCATTATAAAGAGTTACAAGAGAAGTTGAAAGAGTAATTCCACCGATTTGCATACCCATAACAGTTATAAATATATAATTAAACAGAACTTTCAAAACAATAGAAGATGTAGCAACAACGAAAGGAGTTTTTGCATCATCATACGCATAATAAACTCTTGTAATAGAATCTCTGAAAACATAAGGTATTATAGAAACTGACAAATATAACAATGCTTCAAATACCATTAAAGAACTGTTATAATCAAACTCTCCACGTTCAAACACAAGCCTTACCGCATCCATACCAACAACGACAATTCCGATTATGATTGGTATCGCAACATAAAATAACAGCCCTACACCCTTATTAAAATAAGAACGTATTCCATCCTCATCTTTTTGAGCAACAAGTCTTGTGAATAACGGAAATAGCGGAACTAAAAATGCCGTTACCAAAATTCCTACAGGAAACTGAAAAATTCTGTTTGCATACCCGACAGATGTCCACGCACCATCTTTCAATGAAGATGTGAAAAACATATCAATATATATGTGAAGCTGCCCGATAGTTGAACTTAAAATTGCAGGAAATACAAGTTCTATAAGAGTTTTCAATTCCGGATTATTCCAAAAACAGAAATTTGGCTTAAACCTGAATCCAATCTTTTTTATTTGAGGAAACTGAAGCAAAAACTGACAAATTGCACCAATAGTCGTAGCCCACGCCAAAACATAACAATTTGTATCCTGTCTGAAGAATGTCACACCCCAACAACCTAAAATAATTACCAAACTCATTATCATTGGTGAGAAATTTGGGAGCATAAACTTCTTATAAGTAATCAACAAACCATAATAAATCCCTACAATTCCACCGACTATAAACACAGGAGTCATTATTTGCAAATGCTTTGCAGACAAAGCAATCATAGCCTCTGAACCGTTATTTATAATAATCGCCATTACCTGAGGCGCAAATACATAAAACAAAATCCCTAATATTGTAAAAAAGATAATACTTGCACATAAAAACGTATTATATAATTTATTAACAAATTCTGACGGTTTTTCACTCAAATCAGGAATAAGCTTTGAAAACACGGCAACCGTCGCACTGTGCAAAGGACCGCCGACACCGCCCAGCAAAATTATTGCAAAAGAAGGTATCTGATATGCATAGAAATATGCATCAGATTGCCACGTTGTACCGTAATATTTTGCAGTAACAACATCTCTTAAAAAACCGATTACTTTACTCAATATAGTAACCAGAGCAATTAACCATGCAGCTTTTAATATACTCGTATCTTCTTTTAACTTTTCCATAATTCTAATTATAGTATAAATACAAATTATAGCTCATTAGAAGATTATGAAACTTTTAGCAGATGCATACGTTGATTACAGTATTTGTTACAAAATGTTGCAGTTTAAAATAAAATTCGTCTCAATCTTTCTTTTTGCTTGATTTTTATTATTATTTAAGTTAGTATAATTACATTACATTAGCATTTAAGGTGGTGAAAAATAAAATGCCGGAAGTTAAAGTAGGCGAAAACGAAAGTATCGAAGTAGCATTAAGACGTTTCAAAAAGAAAATCCAAAAAGCAGGTATTCTTTCTGAAGTAAAAAAACGTGAAAGATATGAAAAGCCAAGCGTAAAAAGAAAACGTAAATCTGAAGCGGCTCGTAAACGTAAGTCATAATCAGATTAAATATAAAAAAAGACCTTCTGATAAAAGAAGGTCTTTTTTTACAAATAATAAAGGACTCTTTGTTAGAGTCCTTTTATTTCACCTATTTCCTATTTCCTAATTTTGCCGTTCTTGCTTTTTTATTTTCCGTGGTTTCCTGTTATTCTTTTCTTTTTCCTAATTTATGCCACAAGTTTTTCTAAAAATTTCTTTGAATCCTTCATAGTTTCTTTTACAAAACCTCTGAAAATTTCACCTAAAGGTCTGCTGTCAATCCTGTCAAATACGTGATAAATTGGATCTCTTGCATTACAAAATCTCATTTGTCTGTCTTTTTTTTCCAAATAAAATTTTGCAAAATCATCAGGTATATCTAAACTGCCAATAGGCTTTTTGTTACGTTCAACTGCACTGTATTGCATAGTAAAATCTCGCTTTCTCTCTCTTGTGTATCTCTTATGTATATATAAAGTATCTAACTACAAAAAATTTGCCTTTTTTATAACATAATATTAAGTTATGTTAACTTAAAATAATTTTTATTGTATGAAAACGTACTATACCAGAACTAACGGAACATCAGATTCAGTATATCTGTCAATATCTCCGCTTACAACTTGTGCTTCTATTTTTGGGTTATATACAACAAATTCATTTGTATAGCCCCGTTCGCCATTTTCTCTTTTCTTAGCCATAAAATCTTTGATATCAGAAATTGTGGATTTTATTTCTTCTTTTGAAACAATTCTGTTTGTTGATAGTTTTACATCTTCGATTTCATCTGTGTTTTCAAGATTACAGATTGAATTGTAGAGTTCGATATATTCTTCCTTTGATAAATTTAATTCTTCTCTTATTTTATTAGGAATTTCTTCTCTTGATTCGTTTCTGTTTCCCATTCCGCTGCTTTCAAGTTTTTCCATTCTTTGATACATTGCTTCTTTTGCGTAGTTATAGCCTCTGTGACCGCCTGTACACGACAAATCCTTGCCGCCGAGTACAATATTTGCATTATTTCCGCTCAATATATATGCACCGTAACTGTTATATCCTGTAGAAAAACCTGAACTTCTGTCTAATAACATTGTGCTTAAACAAACATCTTTACTATCATCGCACAGTGTTGAAAAATCTTTAGCATTATCTGATGATGCGTGGCATAAGAATTTTAAATCTTTGACTTTTGTGCCCTTTGGATAGCCATACTTTTCAACAGATGCTTCAGGATCACGTAAGTCAATATACCTTACACCATGTTTATTTACATCATATTTTGTTATATCAGTCGGTAAACTATCAGCAAAAATAGGAATACCGTTTGAATTTATTTTATCAATATTTTTCTTTATAGATTCAATTTTATCCGAATTTGGTGCATATTCAAAACCTGCAGAATTACTGTCAGCTTTTTCAAACATTTGTGCCATCTTAAAATCGTTCGGACGTCTGAAATAAAATGCTAAATCTTCGCTGTCGCAGCTTTCTACTAACCAGTGACTGTGTTTTATGAGATTGTATATTCTTTCTTTTTCGTCAAACGATACTTCCATTTTCTTTATTATTTCTTTTGCGGACTGAGCACTTTTTAGAGCATGCCCGTCATCTATTTCGCCCTGAGCTTTGCCAAAATCGTGGAATAATGTCGCAACAGTTAATATTCTTTGTTCTTTTGAGTTTAATTCATCAAATTGTTCATCATTCATTATTCGTTTTAAATCATCAAATGTATGATAATCTATGCTATCTCCTCTGTGCTGTTTTTTGCCTATAACTGAAATAAACTCAGGATATACTGTTATGATATCATTTAAAACATTTTCTAAATCTTTATCGTTAGGGTCTAAATGAACCTTGTTGTTAAGCATAAATTTTTCAACACATTCTTGACATTGTTTAACAGTATCTGCAAGTTCAGGTCTGACTTCTGAATTTGTTTGCGGATTAGGATAATTTTCTATATCATTTGCACTGTTAATTTTGAATTGGAAATGTTCATATATTGCTTTTCTATCTTCATTTGAAAGATTTTTGGTTATTTTATTAAAATCATTTATAAAATCATTTCTTGAATATTCCAGTGTAAATCCATTTTGATATTTTTCCAAATCAGTCTTGTTTAGAGCATTTTTAATATCTTTTAAACCTTGTTCGGATGTTATATTTTTCAATAAATTTCTATCTGTTTCTATTGCTTTACAAGGGATATTTCTTCTGCGATTATCTAAATTTTCAATAAATGCTTCTTTTGAATCCGCATTTTTTAAATCTCTTATATAAGCATATTTCATTAGAGAAGAATTATCCGAAATTTTTTCTGCTTCGTCTTTTTGGATAGTCATTTCGGTATATAAATCCCACGTACAAGAGTCCAACAAAGACTTTTGAGCACTTGCGGAAAGATTTTCAAAGTTTTCGTATTTATTCATTGTGTTAACTAGCAAACAAACATCAGGTTTTGATGTATGTCTTTCATTCGGACGAGAACGTCTTATCTTAAAAATCTCGTTTATATCTTCCGTCGTTAATTTTTCTGAGGACATAATTATATTTATTTTCCAAAAGCTCATATCTGTTAAATATTGTCCGAAATTTTTATCAGGAGATATACCTTCTTTTTTATAATTGTCAATTAAAGCATTATATTTTGATTCAACTTCTTTGTAATCAAGTTTTGCAAGTTCTGCAATTTCATCTTTGTGTTCGTAAGCTTCCATATATGAATTAAATGTCTTATTTTCAACCATCATTTTGGTTAATTTCATTGTATTAACTTTTTGTTGAACATCTAAATTGCTTACTTTTTCTGCAACATTTTGACTAACTTCTTTTACCTTGTCAAAAATTTTACAGGCCAAACTCCCAAAAGGTGATTTTACTGCAGAAATACCAACAACAGTTTTAAAACAATCATAACCCGTATCCAATGGAGTTACATATCTGCGTTGTTCATCCTGATTTCTTCCTTTAAAGGTGCAAGAAGTATAATTATTATTGTTGTTAATTGATAAAAATTGCATACAAAAAAAACCAATATAATCTTACAATTATATAAAAACATTTTTTATCAAAAAATTGCCTATTATTTAACAGATGTCAAATGGCTTAATATCACATTTCTAACATAACTGTAATATGCATTATTTCCGTACTTTTCAATTTTGCTCAATAAATCATTTGCAGAAATATAGCCTTTTAAATATGCAATTTCTTCTAAACAAGAGATTTTCATACCTTTGTTTAATTCCATAGATTGAACAAAATTACTTGCCTGAAGCATAGAATCGTGAGTTCCTGTATCAAGCCAAGTAAAACCGCGTCCGAGAATTTCAACATTTAATAAATTCTTTTTGAGATAGATTTTGTTTAAATCTGTTATTTCTAATTCACCTCTGGCAGATGGCTCAAGTTGTTTTGCATATTCAACAACATTTCCGTCATAGAAATATAAACCTACAACTGCATAATTTGATTTTGGATGTTGCGGTTTTTCTTCTAAAGATATAACCTTTTTATTTTCATCAAACTCAACAACACCAAATCTTTCAGGGTCTTTGACCGTATATCCGAATACGGTAGCTCCGACATTGCGTTCAATTGCTCCGCTCATAATTGTAGAGAAACCGTGTCCGTGGAAAATATTATCACCTAAGATTAATGCGCAATCTTCACCGTTAATAAAATCTTCTGCAATGATAAATGCGTCAGCAATACCACGTTGAACATATTGAATCTTGTATGAAATATTTATACCGAATTGAGAACCGTCACCAAGTAACTTTGTAAAATTGTCGTAATCATCCTCATTTGTAATGATTAAAATATCTTTAATGCCTGCAAGCATAAGAGTGGATAATGGGTAATATATCATAGGTTTATCATAAATTGGTAACAAAATTTTTGATATTGGCTGTGATGCCGGATATAATCTTGTTCCTGCCCCTGCTGCTAAAATAATCCCTTTCATATTATCCCCCTAAATTTTTGCGTATATATATTACCACAATAATTCTGTTTGTTGAGTATATTCATTATATTTTTTACTTATTTTCACACAATTTGTTTATGACCTCTTCTGCTTTTTTTAATTGTGTATCGTTTTTTCTTCTGTAATCTTTTAGAGTATATTCAACTTTATAATCAGGTTCAATCCCTTTTTTATTGATGTCTGAGCCGTTTGGAGTAAGGTATTTTGCGATTGTTATATTTAAACCGGTTCCGTTTGGCAGTGGTACAATTTGCTGAACAAGACCTTTCCCGAAAGTTTTTGTTCCGACCAAAACAGCTTTATGATTATCTTTCAATGCTCCTGACAAAATTTCACTTGCACTTGCACTTGCACCATCAACAATAACAACCATTGGTTTGTCAACTATTGGCATATTCGTTTGAGCATTGATGTCGTGTTTTTTACCTTTTTTCGATACGATACTTACTATGATTCCGTTGTTGACAAATAAATTCGCAACTATAACAGCGTTTGTTAACAAACCTCCGGTATTTCCTCGTAAATCAAGAATAAGTCCTTTTGTCGTATCAACTTTTTTCAAAGCAGAAACAAATTCTGATGCTGTATTTGAACCGATAAAACTTTTTATTTTGATGTATCCTATTTTGCCTTTTATTGAGCTTTCTACAGATTTAATTTCAATTTTTTTTCGTATGATTCTTTTTGTTATTATTGTTTTGTTTCGTTTTATTTTCAAGTTAACATAAGAATTTTCAGGACCTCTTACCAATTCTGCAACTTTTGAGATATCAAGTCCGCTTACACTTTTTCCGTCAACGCATAAAACAATATCATTTGCTCTTAATCCGGCTTTTTCGGCAGGAGTATTTTCAATAACACTGTAGATAATTGTCTTGCCCGATTGGGACATTATATTTACCCCAATGCCTGTGATATGCGAATCAATAGAGTTTGTTTGTTCCGTGTATTCTTTCTTAGTTAAAAATCTTGTATAGCTGTCATCTAAACTTGCTACCATCGTTTCAATGGCAACTCTGGCATCCTCATCTGTATTTAGTTTTCCTTTATATTTATTCCTCCAACGCTTCCAATCCTGCGAATTGTATGAAGAATCAATATAATCTTTTTTTAATACCTTCCAAGATTCATCATATAATTTTTGAGGAGATACTTTCTTATTATTTATTAAATCACCTGAATTTAATACAGGTAACTTAAGTAAAAGAGTCGTTGTTATAAATTGATATGCAAAATATACAATTATAGCTGTTAATATAAAAATTAATATTTCTTTTCTCTTCATACAATAATTTAACATCAATGTTAAATCATAATCAATATATATCTTCTAAAAAAAAGTACTAATAAAATATAAACTAAAATTTAAAAAACAAGTGTAATAAATACCCTTAAATTCAATAATAGCTTGAAAATTTAAGTTTACAAAACTTAACAAATAGTAGCAATTTTCGAAAAAAAAATTTATAATAATAATGTGTTAATGGTCTATTAGGTAAATTGTAGAGGTGTTATTATGAAGGTCGATACTGTCGATTTTACAGCTGCATCCAGATATCCTGTAGTTTCGTTAAGAAATAAGAAAAAATTACCACAAGTAAAAAAAGAAACTTATCTCAAATCATCAGATATTATCCCTCTTTCAGGGCTTTTAGGCGCAAGCCTTATGAGTGTTTATTTTATCAGAAAGGGAAATCTTGATGTTGGGATGAGAACATTGCGTATATAAGGAAAGGAGTTCAAAAAATTCAAAACGGTGTCAATTATGGCACCGTTTTTGTATTTAAATTTTATAAATTTATTATGCTGAAGCAAGAACACTTCTTTCAGCTTGTCCTAAAACTTTTCTTGATGAACTTGACATTGAATCATCAATGATAGTTTGTTTTATTGTTTTAGACACATCTTGACCAACGTGGTTTGATAGACCATACATGCCTGCCCCAACAGCAGCACCAACCGTACCAGATACAAAGGCAGACGTTAATGTTGTTTTTGCAAAATCACCAACATTAAAATATTTATCTTTATCAAGCATTACATCTGTAGTATAGCTTGTTGCACCTGCAACTGCACCGCATTGAATACCACATTTTGTTCCGTTCTTAACGGCTAATTTAAAGCTTCCTGCCTTGATACCGGCACCGACTCCTGATGAAACAGCACTTGTCATACCTGTTACTGCTCCTGAAATCATATCTTTTGTCATTTGTTTTTTATCAAATTCGTCACCTTTAACATTATTAGAAGCTCTATCTAAAATTTTGATACCTGTTTTTACCGCAGCACCGACAGGAGCGCCAACTAATAATGCAGCTGCCCAGCCAATTGGACCTGATATTACGCACGTTGCTGCTGCTATTGATGCAATACCTGTTAAAATATTTGCACCTAAATCAGATATATTAGATTGTTTTTTGTCATATTTATTTATATATTCAATGGCTTCATCAAATGATATTTCACCTCGATTATATTTATCAAGCATTGATTTACAATCTTTTTCACTAAAACCACACCCTGTAACTTCTTTTATATCATTCCAGACAGAACCCAAAATACCTTGTTTGTCTTTTACATCTTTAAATTTTTGATTTAATAATGCAGAAGGATTTACAATTTCTGAATTGCTATTAATATTTGGAGTAATTGCTTCTACCATACTAACTACATTAACCTATTAATATAAACACACACTTATAAAAAGTATTTCTTAATTCAAAAATTGACTATTTATTCCAATTTGTAACAAAACATTACAAAAGGGACGTAAGACAACTTAGTCAAACGCCCCTTTTATACTCAAATTTATTAGATTAACCTATCTGGTTAAATCTGTGTGGTGCAGTTTCAGATACAAAATCAACTTTAACATCTTCAGCCTTTTGTATAATTGAAAAAGGACTAACATAAGGATGTCTAGTTTTTTTACTTAGCATTTCAGCAGCTTCTCTTTCCTCTGCTGAATATATTTTACCTGCACTTACATAATTAGATGCAGTATTTTCTGCTTTTTTTAATATTTTTGGAGCAACCGCTTCCTTCCCAGTAAAATTAACTTTGCTTATCATAATTTTCTCCTTTATAAACTCGCCGATACTGTATTAATATCCCTAATATTTTTTTTTGCCGGAATTGAAATATTAAATTTACATTTATTCATAATATAATACTGGGTCAAATATAAAAAAACTCTCATGACCTAATAAAGATTGAATAATAAAAATGTTTGTAATATACTAATGGTGTTAAATCAACACTTAAAATATGGAGAAAAATTTATGGAAACTTATGGAATTGAAAAATTAGGTATTACTTCTCCAAGTGCAGTATACAGAAACTTGACACCGGCTCAATTAACTGAAGCTGCTCTTAGAAGAGGCGAAGGTACATTATCAGACAAAGGTGCGCTTGTTGTTACCACAGGTAAATACACAGGTCGTTCACCTAAGGATAAATTTATTGTTGATACTGATGGCATTCACAATGAAATTGCATGGGGAAATGTCAACAGACCTATCAGCAGAGAAGCTTTTAACTCTATCAAGAATAAAATGATTAACTACCTAAACGGTAAAGAAGTATTTATTTTTGACGGTTATGCAGGTGCAGATAAGACTTATACTCAAAAATTCAGAGTTATTAACGAAATGGCATCTCAAAATATGTTTATTCATCAGTTGTTAATCAGACCAACTGCTGAAGAATTAGCAAACTATGGTGAAGCTGATTACACAATCATCTGTGCTCCGGGATTCAAATGTGATCCTGCTGTTGATGGCACAAACTCTGAAGCTTGTATTGCTATCGACTACGAAGCACACACAATCATTATTGCAGGTTCTCAATATTCAGGCGAAATCAAAAAATCTGTATTCGCTACAATGAACTATGTAATGACAAAGAAAAATGTATTACCTATGCACTGTTCAGCAAACATGGATCCTGAAACTCATGAAACTGCTGTATTCTTCGGTCTTTCAGGTACAGGTAAAACAACATTGTCAGCAGATCCTAGCCGTAAATTAATCGGTGACGATGAACACGGTTGGTCACCTGATGGTGTGTTCAACTTTGAAGGCGGTTGTTATGCTAAATGTATCAACCTTACTGAAGAAAATGAACCTGATATCTATAATGCAATCAAGTTCGGTTCATTAGTTGAAAACGTAGTTATGAATCCTGAAACAAGAGAATTAGATTTCTTTGACGGTTCATTAACAGAAAACACTCGTGTAGGCTACCCTGTTGATTATATCAACAACTCAGCTATCCCATCAATGGGCGGTATTCCAAAAGTTGTTGTATTCTTGACAGCAGATGCATTTGGTGTTCTTCCTCCAATCTCAAGATTAGACAAGAATGCTGCAATGTATCATTTCGTAACAGGTTTCACTTCTAAATTAGCTGGTACTGAACGTGGTATCACAGAACCTGTTCCTACATTCTCAACATTATTTGGCGAACCATTCATGCCAATGGATGCTTCAGTTTACGCTAAGATGTTAGGTGACAAATTAGACCAATACGGTACTAAGGTTTACTTAGTTAACACAGGTTGGGCAGGCGGATCTGCTTCATCTGGTGCTAAGAGAATGAAACTTGCTTATACCAGAGCAATGGTTACAGCTGCTCTTAACGGTTCATTCGATAATGTTGAATTTAAACATCACGATGTATTCAATGTAGATTATCCTACATCTTGTCCGAATGTTCCTGCTGAAATGCTTGATGCAAGAGGAATGTGGTCAGATAAGGCTGCTTATGATGAAGCTGCTAACAAGTTGGCTCAAATGTTTAATGATAACTTCACTAAGAAGTATCCTAACATGCCTTCAGAAATTGTTAATGCAGGCCCAAAGCCACTTAGCAGAGTATAATAACGAAATATTATTATATATAAGGAACTCACAGATATCCTGTGAGTTCTTTTTTGCATAAATACTCAAATAACTTAAATAATATATTTGTTCTAATCATAATTACTTTTTTTGTAAGCCTTCTGTTTTAACTTATGATAAAATTGGATTATGATTAAAACAAAAACTTCTGAATCTTTATTCACGTTTGACAAAAGCTTTAATAAAACAATAATAGGAACTGATGAGGCAGGCAGAGGCCCCGGAGCAGGAGGAGTTTTTGCAAGTGCCGTTCATTTTGAAACAGTTTCAAAAAAACTTTTAGAAGAACTTTCTATACTTAATGATTCAAAACAACTATCCGCTAAGAAGAGAGAATATCTGTACGATTTTATAAAAAATGACACCATAAACGCAACAACTTGTATCGAAGTGGAAGAAATTGAAAAAAATAATATTTTAAATTGTTCCCTAAAAGCTATGAAACTATCCTGCGAAAACATCATTTCAAGGATAAATAACAAGGAAATTCTGGTCTTGGTTGACGGCAACAGACTAATAAAAAACTTTGATTACCCTCAACAGTATATAGTGAAAGGTGATAGCAAATCTGCATCAATCGCTGCTGCAAGCATACTAGCAAAAGTTTCACGTGACAGATATATGAAAGAATTAGACAAAGAATTTCCGCAGTATCAATGGGCAAAAAATGCAGGATATCTTACGAAAGAACATCTTGATGCTATTGATAAATACGGATTGACAAAATATCACAGAAAATCTTTTCTTAGGAAGCATTTTGAAAAACAATTAACACTCTTTTAGGGGTAAATTCTTGGGGGGTAAATTTTTGGGGGTAAATTCTTGGGGGTAAAATAAATATTATTTCAAATAAATGAGAATTTATCTATTCCCCAATTGTCTAATTTTCAAAATTTAAAAATTCTGATAGACTCATATTGAAAGCTTTTGCTAAATAATTTAATTTCGTAAAAGTTAAATCATTTGAAGCAGTTTCAATATTACCTATAGTAGAACGAGCAATATTTGAGTAAACAGATAAATCATCTTGTGTATATCCATACTGCTTACGTAAATCTTTTATTCGTTTTGCAAGTTTTCTTAATAATTGCTTGTCCATAACATAATTGTCCGCTATAATGACAAAACAACAAACCGCCACACGGACAAAATGAAAGAATAATATTATGTATAAAAGAAAAATACTTATCGATTTAGATGGTGTTCTTAATGAATATAATGGAAGTTTTGATGAAAAAATTATCCCTAAAGCAAAAATGGGGGTAAATGATTTTTTAGAGAAATTATCATTACATGCTGATTTGTATTTATTCACAAGCAGAAATTTAATTTCAGCAACAAAATGGCTTATAAAAAATGATTTAGAAAAATACTTTAAGGATGTTACTAATATCAAAATCCCCTCTTATCTATACATAGATGACAGATGTATTTCTTTTAATGGGAATTTCGATGAAACTCTTTCTCTAGTAGAAAATTTTAAACCATATTGGAATAAAAATATTTTGTAATAATATGTAATTGTTCAATATATCGTGTTGCACAATATATTGTTTTCAAATTCAAAACCAGTATAATAAGCATAGATTGATAAATTATAGTTTAGCAAACGAAGTTTGCTAAACGGTGACTAAGTGAATCGTGACTAAGTGACTAAGAAATTTACTTAGTCACTTAAT
>OMPX01000003.1 GCA_900313115.1 uncultured bacterium | reverse complement strand
GAGTATGCCGGCTATACTTGAAGTAGAAACTCCTGATGGAAGTGTTTTATCAGAAGTGCCTGATACACCTATTGTAACCAAACCTGCGCAATTAAGTGTTTTGCACATGCACGATTTTCATGGGCAAAGCATTAGAATGGAGCGTGCAATCACAATAAGCAAATCTTTTGACAATGGAACTTTGCCTGTTGCAGATAGTGTTATGGATAAAAATATGCCGACGGATAAACTTAAATTATGTTCGGGAGATATGTTTAGAGGTTCTAATCCTGAGGAAATGACATTAGTAAATGAGTTCTTAAACCTTGTCGGAGCGGATGCCCTTACATTAGGTAATCACGAATGTGATTCACCAATGGCAAATTTTGCAAAAAAAGTAAAATCACATAACTATAAAATAATCAGTACAAATATTCATCCTGAAAAACAAAATAAAATGAATAAACTTAAAACAGGTTCATTCATTATGAAAATAAACGGTAATAAATATGGTGTTATTGGGGCATCACCTGTTGATATAATAGACCATACAAAAATACCAAAAGAAGTATCACAGCTGCACGTTGACGATTTGGACTCAACAATCAATGAAATACGTTTAGATATTAACGAAATGAAAAAACATAAAGTAAATAAAATTATTTTACTTTCTCATTTAGGAATTGATTTGGAACAACATATTGCACAAAATGTAAATGATATCGACCTTATCCTTGGCGGACATACTCACACAATGCTAAAGGGCGTTAAAGAGGGTGAAAATCTGTTTAAATCGCCAAAAGGCGAACCTGTATTGATTATGCAGTCAGGGAAAGACGGTCAATATATTGGAATCCCTAATATAAGATTTAATGAATTTGGTCAAATTATCGGGATAAATTATAATACGATAAGCACAGATGATTATGAAAGAAGTCCTGTTGCCAAAAAGAAATTTGATAAAATCATAAAGCCTGATGTGCTAGGAAAAGTCGATTATGCAGAAAAATTACCTGAAAATTTATACGCAAACGAAAACCCAAATTGCGATTTTATCACAGACTGTATCCGAAAAGAATTGAATACTGATATAGCAATAATGAATTCTTCTGTTACAAGAAACAGTTTTTCTGAAGGTAATCTCGAAATGAGAGATTTAAAAT
Source organism: uncultured bacterium (assembly GCA_900313115.1). GTDB lineage: Bacteria > Cyanobacteriota > Vampirovibrionia > Gastranaerophilales > Gastranaerophilaceae > UBA2883. The sequence goes on along the minus strand of OMPX01000003.1, from coordinate 8,531 downwards.
CAGTTTCACCATTCCCAAATAAAGTTGTAGTAATAAAGGCAACAGAAAAAGAACTTGTTTCTACAATACAGGAGCGCTCTCGCAAAACTATGACTTCCTCAAACAACAAACCGGGTTTGTTGCAGGTGTCAGGTTTAAAATATGAAATTAATCAAAAAACAGGTGATTTAATCTCATTAAAATACCTGAATAGAAACGGTAAAGACGTTGATATTGACATAAAACACCCGTCGGACAAAACTTATACCGTTGCAATTGATGATTTTTGTGCAAAATCAATTGGTGAAGATATTAAAAACCGTTTTTTACATCCGCTAAAAGTAACGAACAAAACTCAGAATGAGCTTGTAATTCAATCATTAAAAAAACAGAAAAAACCTGTCCAAATCAAAACCGACGGCAGAATAACAATTAGTAAAAATTAATCCTGAAATACAGTGTTTACAACAAAACCCCGAACTCTATTGATGTTTCAGAGTATCGTTTCATTCTTACAAAAGTATTGCATCATTTTGAAACGATAATTGCAACGATTTTTGAGTTTGAACGTAAAAAAATCAAGAGAAGATTTATAATTTAATTTACACAATCTCTACCAAATCATCTTTTATAATATTTTTAAAACTCTCTTTTATCGAATTCAAATCAACAATATCAACTTCATAAGGAAAAGTTGAATTTTCAAAATCAAGCTCCAACTTTGATTTTATTTCATAGGTAAAATTTGGAGAATCAACAGCAATATCAACATCAGAATACTCTCTGTATTTCCCTTTTGCACGAGAACCAAATATATAAAACTTTGCTTCTTTATCAGTGACGTGTTTTTTTAGCATTTCTTTTATGAAAAGGATATGTCTATCTTCCAGCCCAAACATTATGCCAACTTTTCCTTTAATTTATTTAATAAAAACTCTGCTTCTTCTTTAAATGCAGGAATAATTGTCATAACCTTTTGTGCTGTTTCTTCGTCATAAGTATGAGAAGTCATATTTCTGTTCTGTCTATAATCATTCCAAATTTCGAGATTTGAGTTTAAAAGACCAAACTGATTTGCTCTTCGGATAATTTCATTAAAAGTCATACCATTAATTTCATCTTCGGATAATTCATTCTGTTTTAAATATCTTTTTATCATTTTTAACGATATAGAATAAGTATATTCAAAACGCTGAATAACAGAATCTCTTAAATCTATATCATTTTCCTTTTCGTATCTTACGATAATAGATTTTAAACTGTTTACTGCATTTTCAAAAGTTGTTAAATCAAGTGTTTCCATAATTTGAATATATCATTTTTGAAAATTAAAGTCAATTTAGCCTAAGAACTTAAACAAGCAGACTGCGACTATCCCGCAGAGCATAGAAAATATTGCAAAACCTGTAACTATTTGTTTTTCATTAAATCCGCAGAGTTCAAAATGATGATGAATAGGTGACATTTTGAAAATTCTTTTGCCTGTTGTTTTGAAGCTTGCGACCTGCAAGATTACGGACAAGGTTTCAATAACAAATATACCTGCCAAAATAATTAAATAAATTTCAAATTTACCCATAACTGCAAGCACGCCAAGAAGTCCGCCTATTGCAAGCGAGCCTGTATCTCCCATAAATACTTCAGCTTTTGGTTTGTTATATCTCAAAAATCCTAATAACGCACCTGTAACAGCAGCCGAAATTATTGCAAGATATGTATTACCTGACAAGAAAGAAATAATCGTACAAGCCAAAAACGCAAAAACACCCGTTAATGCAGCCAAACCGTCCAATCCGTCTGTCAAATTATACGCATTTGATGCACCCGTAATAGCAAAAACCGCAATAACGGGATATGCCCACATAAAATCAAATGAATATTTACCAAAACTCAAATATGTACCGTGCTCATTTGTAACCATTACATACAATACAGGTAACACCGCAATCAGCACCTGTCTTAAAAATTTACCTCTTGCACTCAAACCTTTGTTTTCATGTCCTTTGATTTTTAAGAAATCATCCTGAAAACCTGCCATTGCATAGAATAAAAATGTTATTAAGACTATCCACGCACTTGTATCAAACTTTTGAGCCATAAACAATGCCATTGCAGATGCAAGTATTGCGGAGATAATTATAAATACACCGCCTGTTGTCGGAGTGCCTTCTTTTTGTTTATGATTTTCAGGAGCTAAATCCCTGATATATTGACCAATCATTTTTTTCTTTAAAAAATCAATATATGGAATACCAAGTAATAGACATAAAATTAAGCCTAACAAAAAGGCAACTATTATCATTATCATTTATTATTCTCCTTTAAATTTTCAAGAATTTCTTCAAACTTCATTGAACGTGAAGCTTTTAAAAATATTGTAGTACCAACTGCAATATTATCAAGAATGTAACGTGCCACACTCTCATTATCCTCAAAGTTTTTTGCAAAACAACAATTTACCCCATCAGATATTTCTTTTGCTAAACTTCCGACAGTAAGTATTTGCAGGTTACAATTTTTTGCACCGATTTTTTTATTAATAAATTCTCCTACCTCTTTGTGATAAACCTTTTCATCAGTCCCCAATTCACCCATATCACCAAGTACAATTACAGGATTTGTATACAAATCTAATACCGTATTTAATGTTGCTTTCATTGACTCAGGATTAGCATTATAACTGTCGTTTATTATGTTATAGCCCGCTATTTTTTCTGCTTCCCACCGTTTTTCTATCGGTTTATATTCTGACAATCCTTTTTTTATAAGCGGATACTCTATTCCTAAATACAAGCCTACATTGATTGCAGCAAGAGAGTTTTCAACATTATAATCTCCCTCAATATTTAATTCGTATTCATTATTTTTATAAACAAATTTTGAATATCCGATTTCTTTCTTTTCAAATTCAACATCATTTATTGAATAATACAATTTTTCTCCGGTATATTTAACGGTCTTTTTAATCAAATCATCATCGTGAGCAATCAAAATACCGTCAGGATTTTGATAAGAAGTTATTTCGCATTTTGCTTTTGCAATATTTTCACGAGAGCCGAGCCTTCCAATATGTGCTGTGCCTACATTTGAAATAATAGATATATCCGGTTCAGCATACTTGGAAATCAGCTCTATTTCTCCTAAACCTCTCATGCCTGCCTCTATAATAAGCACTTCTGTCTCAGGACTAATTGAAAAAATTGTCTGACATAAACCTATTTCATTATTGTGATTAAGAGGTGTTTTTACCGTATTATATTTTTGAGCGACCACAGATGATACCAATTCTTTTGTAGTCGTCTTTCCTGAACTACCCGTAATCATAATAACTTTTGGGCTTAATTTTTTTCTGTAAAAATTAGCCAATTTTAAATAAGCTTCTTTTGTATCAGAAACCTTTATCCCAAAAGCATCTGATATTTTATTTTCATCATTAGTATACAAATAAGCAATCGCACCTGAATCAACAGCTTGTTTGATAAACTTTTCGCCATCAAACCTTTCACCTTTAAGAGGTAAATAAAAATCACCTTTTTTTATTGTACGGGTATCCGTTGAGATATTTTTTATCTCAATATTATTTAAATTTTCAGGGATAATTTCTGATGTTTCCCCTAAAGCTGAATAAATCTCTTCTAATGTTAACATATCTTGATTTTAACATAAATAAAATTGTATGGACGAAAATTCAAAATAATGTTATAATAAGAATAAGTATGCATCAGGATTTAAGACAAGAACAGTTTAAAAAAGAGGCAATGACCCCTGCTAACCCTAAATGGGAAGCGGCAATTACACGTGCAGGGAATTTATCTCAAAAAGAACACGAAGTCCGTTCGGAATTTGAACGTGACTATAATCGTATCCTAAATTCAGGTGCATACAGCAGACTTAAACATAAAACGCAGGTTTTTTATGCAACAAATAATGACCACGTTTGCACAAGAATTGAGCACGTAAATATTGTTGCATCGATTGCAAAAACCATAGCACGTTCTCTTGGCTTGAATATTGAATTAGTAGAGGCAATGGCTTTTGGACACGATTTGGGACATTCTCCTTTTGGACATCACGGAGAAAGAATTATTGCACAAATTATGGCAGAAGAAAATTTCCCAAAACCTTTCTGGCACGAAATGAACAGTCTGAGAATGATTGATTTAATTGAAACATTACCAAACTACTATGGAGAACAAGAAAATCTTAACCTAACGTATGCGGTAAGAGATGGTATCGTGTGCCATTGCGGTGAAGTTGATGAAAATAATCTGATACCGAGAGATGAGCTTGTCGATTTAAGAACAATGCAAAAAGGTCAATATATGCCGTTTACTTATGAGGGCTGTGTTGTAAAAATTTCAGATAAACTTGCATACATCGGACGTGATATCGAAGATGCCACACTCTACGGTTTCTTTGGCAAAAAAGAATTTGCAGCTCTTAAACAAATTGCACAAAATTTTATGAAAAAAGAAGTCAGATTAAACAGGGTAAATCCTACCTCTCTGATTTATGAATTAGTAACAGATTTATGTACTCATTCTCATCCTGAAATCGGACTTACCTTCTCTAAAGAAAATTATGAACTTATGAATCAGGTTAAACAATTTATTCTGGAAAATGTTTGTATGAATAAACGACTTGAACCTTTTATGGAATACGCAAACCTTGTCGTGAGAACAGTCTATAAATTTTTGAAAAGTTATTATGACGGACGTAATACAATTAACAGACTAAAAAAAGATACAAAATTGTATCCGACTATTATTGTAGAATTTAGAAAATGGCTGATTAAATATTCAAACTATGATGAAGAATTAAGAAAACTCAGAAAATATAACAACAAGATAATATACGATATAGAAAACTTTCAAGACTATAAACAAGCAATAATTGATTTTATTTCGGGTGCTACAGATAAATACATTATGCGTATCCACCACGAAATTATAACTCTATAATTTTTGTTTCAATTATAAACTTTTGTAAACATCTCCTAGCAAATTATTTTTTTAGGAGAGTTATATAAGTGCGAACATAATGAAACAACATAATACATAATTCATAAATACAATTCTCAAGAAGTTCATTCTTGAGTTTTTTTTATAAAACGATATACAATTATACTGAAATTATTATACATATTAAATTATTGAAAAAGTTAAAATTTTTTCGTTATTTTGCATCATTTTTCTAAAACTTATCGATGTCTTATATACTATGTATATACTATGTTTCAGAGTGTAACAACTTAAAACAAAAAAGGCAATTCTTCAAAAAAAAAATCCTTTATATAAGTACGGGAATTAAATTTAATAGTTGAATCGAGGAATTAGAGTCGAATATCGAAAGATAAGGACTTAAACAAAAAATTCTTTTTATACTCTCTCTTAATATCCTCGTGTTTATTTAATGTTTGCTAAGTAACTTAGCAAACTTTTTCTTTTTAGCCCTGAGCAGAGGAATGAGCAACGAAGTTGCGAAAGGTGAAGTACGACTCATCAAAAGTGTTGACTTTTGATGGGAGTACAAACGGTTCCATTTAATGCGAGGGGCGTGTTTTGTTCTTGGATTATGCGGGTATTTATGTTTAGTACGAAGTGCTTACGCAATAATTTTCTGTAAAATCGGATATTATAATCAATAACAAAAACTAACATTTTTAACTATTATGATTGATTTAGATGGAGTTTTAAATGATTACGGAAAAATATTAAATGAAATTGAAAAACGTAACAAATAATGATTAAAATATCTTTTTATACTATAATCATAATGGTTAACAAATATTGATTAGGAGTAGTGATGAACGTGATTGATGTTAATAAAGTAGCATGTGAAGTATTCGACATAGAAGCAAATGCAATTTTAAGATTAAAAAATTCTTTAGGTCGTGATTTTGATAAAGCAATTGATATTTTATACAATTGCAAGGGCAGAGTTATCATTACAGGTATGGGAAAATCAGGACTTATCGGTAAAAAAATTGCAGCAACTTTGACATCAACGGGAACTCCTTCTTATTTTCTTCACCCTGCCGAAAGTACCCACGGCGACAGCGGTATCATAACAAAAGACGATGTTGTTATTGCAATATCAAACAGCGGCGAAACACAAGAGTTACTGAATTTATTACCGCTTATAAAACGATTTGGAGTACAAATTATTTCTATGACAGGGAATCTTACTTCAACTTTAGCTAAAGCAGGAGAATGTGTGCTTGATATTTCTGTTGAAAAAGAGGCTTGTCCTCTTGGCAAAGCTCCTACGGCAAGTACAACAGCGACTCTTGCAATGGGCGATGCTTTAGCGGTTTGTTTGTTAGAAAAACGTGGATTTACCGCAGAAGATTTTTTGATTTATCATCCGGGCGGTGCGTTAGGCAAAGGTATAAAATTCAAAGTTCAGGATTTGATGATGTCAGAAAATAGACAATTACCTATAGCAAGTGAAGATACAAAGTTTATTGATTTAATAAAATTAATATCTGATTATAAATTAGGTATGGCTATGATTACCGATGTATCAGGAAGGTTGTCAGGTATGCTGACAGATGGTGATATCAGAAGAACTGTTATTAAACATCATAATCTTGATAATCTTTTAGCAAAAGATGTTATGACGGTGAATCCTAAAACCATGCAGGCATCTGATTTTGCAGCAAGTGCGCTACATTTGATGGAAAAATATTCTATTACAGCTCTTCCTGTTGTAAATGATGATAATGAACCAATAGGTGTTGTTCATATTCACGATATCCTTAAAGCAGGTGTAGTCTAGAGATAAAGGAGTAAAGGGGTAAAGGGGTAAATAGAGGTAACTGCTGATGAATGTAGAAGAGAAGGCAAAAAAAATTAAATTAATGGCATTTGATGTTGACGGAGTTTTTACTGACGGTAGTATTATCTATGATGAAAATGGTAAAGAAACAAAGTGTTTTAATGCAAAAGACGGACAAGGCATAGTTTGTGTTCAAAAAGAGGGTATTATTACAGCAATTATTACGGCAAGAGAAAACGGAACTGTTGCAACAAGAGCTAAAAATCTTGGTATAACTGAATTGCATCAAGGGATTAAATATAAATTACCTGTGCTGGAAGAAATAATGAAAAAATATCATTTTACCCCTGAAAATGTTGCGTATATGGGTGATGACTTACCTGATATATGTATTTTAGAGAAAGTCGGGCTTGCGTGTTGTCCTTCTGATGCTGTTGAAGAAGTTAAGAATATATGTGACTTTGTCTCTGCTAAAAATGGCGGAAGAGGTGCAATTAGAGAATTGTGTGATTTTGTGTTAAGAAGTCAGGGTATTGAACCATTAGATGTGGTCAGAAGATTTCAAAAATAACAGATTATAATGATTTAAGATAAGATTCAATAAATCCGTCTAAATCACCGTCCATCACGGCATCAACATTTCCAACTTCAAACCCTGTGCGGTGGTCTTTTACCATTTTATACGGATGAAAAACGTAAGAACGTATTTGCGAGCCAAAATTTATATCAAAGTTTTCACCCTTTAGCTCTGCTAATTTTTTCTCGTGTTCTTCCTGCCTAATCGCAAGCAGTTTTGATGCTAAAATCTGCATTGCATACTCTTTGTTTTGTAATTGAGAGCGCTCCTGCTGACATTTTACAACAATACCTGTCGGTTTGTGTAAAATTCTTACTGCCGTTTCAACCTTATTAACATTCTGCCCGCCTGCCCCGCCTGAGCGCATAGTATCAATTTCTAAATCTTCAGGTGGTATGTTTACGGTTTTCTCAACATCAGGTATAATGGGAGATACTTCGCAAGAGGCGAAACTTGTCTGCCTTTTCCCGTTCGCATTGAATGGTGATATTCTGACAAGTCTGTGAACACCTTTTTCTGCTTTGGCATAACCATAAGCATATTTACCTGAAATTTTTATTGTAGCAGACTTTATCCCTGCTTCTTCTCCGTCAGATTTGTCTAAAAGTTCAACCTTCCAATTCTTGTTTTCTGCCCATCTTGTGTACATTCTCAACAACATTTGTGTCCAATCTTGCGCATCTGTTCCGCCTGCACCAGAATTAACACTCAAAATTGCATCAGCCTCGTCATATTCTCCGCTTAACATCTTTTGAAAGTCAAACTTGTCAAGCATTCTCTCAAGCTCAACCAAACCTGATTCAGCCTCTTGAATAAGCTCATCATCACCTATCTCATAAGCTGTCTGTGCATCTTCTATCAGTCTGTCCCATTCTTGAGAATTTTCTATTGTTTCTTTTATTTCTCTTGATTTTTGTCCAAGCTCAGATGCCAATTTTTGATTAGACCAAATTTCAGGGGTTTGTAATTGTTGTTCAATATCTTTTAATTCCGCATTAAGTGCATCAAGGTCAAAGATACTCCTTGTTTTTATTTACTCTGTCTTTTAATTCATTTATGTCCATGCGTATATTATATTAAAAAAGGCAATTATATACAATGTTACATTGACAAAATAAAAAACCACAGCCTGAGCAGAGGCACGAACGAAGTGAGAGTCGAAACACGACTCGGCGGAAGTGAGGGCTTCCGACGG
>OMPX01000057.1 GCA_900313115.1 uncultured bacterium | reverse complement strand
TCATACTTTTCACGTGCCATGAGATTAATCTCCTTTTCTTTTACTATATACTACTAACTTTATAAAGTTTAACTCTCTAAACTCATAGTTATATTTTATACTCTCAATTTAAGTTGTCAATAGGCTTTTAGTGATGATTATTCAAGGCAATGTCGCAAATGTTAAACGTAAAAAGAGCCCTGATTATTCAGAGCTCTATACAAATTCTTTTTCCATTTCGTCTGCCACTTTCCCTGCTTCTTTTAATTCTTTAGGAAGATTTGATGGTAATCCTTCTTGTGTATATTCGAAATTTTCTGTTTTTGTCTTATACCAATCTTTAAATCGACTTATTATACCTGTATTTTTTTGATTTTGATGTGCTGAATTTTCAATAGGAATTATCTTTTTCCCCTTAGATGAAAATACTTCGAATACATCACCGTTTGCCGTGTGTTTATAGCACATGTCAACATTTTTATTTTTAGATTGATTAATAACAAATTCTCCTAATGCAGTTGTATCAATTTTACCCGTAACTTTGGACAGATAACGTTTAAAATGAGGCATGTCCTTAGCACTTGGGCTAATAAATGCCATTCCAAAGTTCGTATCAGATTTTCTTATGTCCATAATCACACTCCGACATACTACACTATATCTTATATAAGTATTTTTCTTAAAAAAAATTGCTAAATTTATGAAAATTAGTTATTTAAATTTAACAATTGATTAATTACCGCCATATTGAGCAACATATTCTAATACATACATATTAATAATAATTTTATTGACATCATCTGCATTATTCTCTAAAAATGTCTCAACTTCACTATAACCTGCCTCATTTAAATGTTTTTTTAGATCCTCCATTATACTTTTTCTTATATCAGACAAAAAACTATTAAAAGCTTGTTGTTCATCGTTATCTAAAACTTCCTGAGAAGATTTTAAATCATTTTTCACACCCTTTTTAGGAGATTTTTCCAAGAATTTCCCCATAATTTTATGATCTTTTTTAGCAAAAGATGCGTTTTTAAATCTAATAAAGAATGCATTAGATATTGCACCAACAATAAATGCTGCACCAATGTCACTCAAAGAATAATCTCTTTTAAGTGATTCTTTAAAAATCTCTTTTGTCCCATCTTTGGCAGAACCAACGCATGCAGCCACTCCTCTAACACCTAAAATTCTTGTAATTGTTTCTGAAGAGAATTTTTTGCCGGGACTATTAAGGAAGGCTTCCCCAACTGCAGTAAAATCCATTTTCTCTGCATCTAATGCTGCTTTTTCTGCTTTTCCAAAATATTTAGCTTTTAAAATCCCGTCAAACAAATGTCCGGCAGCAAATTCCACTCCTGCATTACCTGCCAACTCAAATATAGCATCAAAACTGTATAAATCCTCACTATTATCTATCCCATTAGTTAATCTATCTGCCACTTCCACTGCCAAATACGAACCTGAATAAGATAACCCTGATGCCATACCGGAAGAAATAGATGCGACATTACCAAGCACAGACAGTCCCCATGAGTATAATGCCAACTGCGCGATTCCACTTACTACAGCACTCCCAATTATTTGAGAACTATGGTAATCATCTATTCTTCTTAACAAGTCTCCATCTCTTCCAACTGCATCACTTTTTACATAATTATAATTTTTTTGCATTTGTTCTTCATATTCATCTATTTTACTTAAACTATTCAAACCTAAAGCAGACATTGTCGCTTTATCAACAGAAGTTGTTATTATATTTGCAAAATTGTTTATAAATTCCATAGGATCTTTACCTTGTTGTTTAAACTCCTCAAACATGGCATCCCAATCTTCACGACTAATACCGATAAAAGAATTAAACATATTATATAAATCATCATAAGTTTTTTTATAATTATTTTCTACACGACCACTTCTATCCAATTCCATTTCAATTGGTTCTTTTGGAGCTAATGAACCTAAGGATTTTTCTATTTCTACAGCTTTTTGAATCATCTCTTGATATTTTTGATCCTTATTCGCAGATTGGAAATTATTAATAACATTATCCATATAGTTATGGACATAGTGATAAGTACTAAGTACCGATTCTTTCCTTATATAATCTTTTTGTTCATCAAGAAAATTTTTCACTTTTCGATAGTCAAATTCCACACCATTAGTGAACTCTTTAAAATATGCTCCGAAATCTTTACGAAGCATTATTCCTTCTAATGAGTTATCCTGCTCATTTTTAAATTTTTCTAACATAGCCTTTGCCGCATCAAGCATTTCTCTCATTTGGCTTTCCGTATTACCTGTGTTCAGTGGAGAATATTTATTATTCCAAATATGACTAATTACATCTGCTAACCAACCTGTAAAACCTTCTTGTGCCAACACCTCCTCAAGATTCTTTTCTGCAGAAGCAATCGTTTCTTCTAAATATTCTATAAATCTATTCATTGTTTCTTGAGCTTCAGGATTATTATATTCTGCAAGAGTTATTCTAGGGTCTTTTGAAAAACCGTGGGGGACTGCTAACACATTTTCTACACCATCAACTTGTCCCCAGGCAGTGTTTGGATTAACTCTACCTCCGTCATCAGCCATTGTTGTGCTAAATTGGGGGTTAAAATTAACTTGATACGTACGAGGGTCAGGTTTTCCCAAGGAATGATTCATAAATTCTTCAAAACCATCGTTACCATAGAACCCATATTCTGCTGCCATTGCTTTTTTAAATTCCCTGCCCTGTACAACTTCATATCCATATTGGTGAAGATATTTTTTATCATTTGTCGCATATAGTTTTATATTTATAACTATTGTCTCAACCTTACCATCTATGACACATTTCATTGTATAAGTGTTTTCAGAAAGCGGCTCACCAACACCCAAAAATTCGGAATTTGATTCCGAACTCTTGTTATCGTTATAATAATCATATCTTTTGAAAATATTTTTTACGAATCCGAAAAAGTCATCACTTTTTATTTTTTTATCAGGATGCCCCGCATTGAACTCACGAACAAACATATTTGCTTCATCAATATCTATTGTTCCATTACCATCATTATCATACTTTTTTATATCATTAACTAACGCAGTTAACTCGTTTTTGTCCAAGAATTCAATAGAATTGTCGCCGTCTTGTTGATTAACATTATACACACTAAAAATAGATTTCATTCCATCGCCGTCCATAGCAGTTTCTTCAATATTAACCAATTTCTTTTGCAATTCAGAAATTGAAAAGTCATTGTTATTATTATTGCTTACGCTATTAGACATATAGTCTCCTTAAAAGAGCTTGTAACACATCTTCGAATCATATTTTACATAAAGTGTGTTTATACTACACACCGACATGTAATAACGGCAAACTGTGCGCAATCTTTAACGTATGCATACAGCATATTAAGTTTTGTAACAAGCGCAAATAAAAAAAGTCAATTTTTCAAAACAAATAAACTTTATATTAGTACGGGGATTAAATGGGGAAATTTTAAAATGAGCAACTTTTTAAGCGGATTTGGTTTTGGATTAGCATTAAGCTCAAGATGTAACTATATGGGATTTGGTTTTGGCGGATTCGGTTATGGATACGGATACGGCTGCGGAATACCTAGCGCACAATATTTAAGCACTTGCTATTGTGATCTTGAACAACCTACCGGTTTAAATTCAATTGTTGACAACGGTTGGGCAATAAATGGTCCTTACCGTAACCCATTTGGATACACTTCTTGTTATTCACCATTCGGATTAGGTTTCGGATTTGGAATGTACTGCTAGTATAGACAATCGTCTTACTAAACAAAGATTTACTACAACTAAATAATCATCCCCAATGATATTTAGTTAAAGTCTCAAAAATTTAATACAAAGGCACAACGGGCGATTTTAACAACATCCCCCCCCAAGTTGTGCAGCCTTAAATGTGCCTTTGACTTTTTTTAGAGATAAACAAAAATTTAAAACAAATAATTTATACCCCCCCACACATTCACATAAAAAATATTTTGGACACATTTAAGTGTCCTTTTTTTTTGTGTAATTATTAGTAAGCCCTAAATTACCATCCTAAAGTAATGCGGATATTCCCAACAATATCTCCATGAAGTGTTTTAATTGTTTTATCACATTTATAATCGGACCAGCCTAACTTGTTGAGAGCCTCAAACACAACCAATCTTCTTGTATCCATATTGCAGTCATTTATTTTCACTACTAACGCATCTTTTTCTTTTATATTCACAACAGCACACAAACCGCCTGCTCCGACTTTTGCTGCAAGTCCATCCGAGTTTTGAATAATTTCAGTATCCAGTCTGTTCATCCCGCCAATTATATACGGATTTTCCAAATATGCATTTTTAATTTTTTCATATTTTGAATCACAAAAAAGATTAATAAATCCTGTAATCATATTTTTTAAAGGCATTGCCAAAATAGGGACACCACATCCGTCTTTTGTAACGGAATAGGGGTAAATATTGTCTACTAAAGGTATTTCACATAACTGAGAGATTTTTTCTTTAACTTTTTGCTGAAGCGGATTATCTATATTATCATAAGTTGCAATATCCCAACCGTTTTCTTTACATAAAGCCAAGAATAAAATATGTTTCCCTACGCAATTATTATGATAATAAGTTATCTTTTCTTTTGTATTCTTGTCATAAAGCGGAGCATGCAAGCCACATTTTAGCCAATCATATTCCAAACCAAATTTTTCCATTAACCTTTTTGCAATATCGATATGGCATTTTTCGCCTGCGTGTGATGCGCAACACAGAGCAATTTCTTCAGATGTTAAATTGTATTTTTTATCCAGTCCATAATCAATCATCAAACTTGCCTGCAAAGGTTTTGCACAAGAGCGCAAATAATAAGGATAATCAGATGCACTGCCAACATTTGTTGTCAGAACATATCCGCTATGTTCTTCTTCTATTAAGCCATCTCTTATATGTTCAACTCTAATCATATTACCCTTTAAATTTTCGTTTAATTCTGTTTATCAGCTTTGCATCTTCTTTAGCCTTAGCTGCTGCAGCAGCCTGAGCCTCAGGAGTAGTCGGGTCTGCTAATAAATATTCTTCAGGCATATTGTCTGTGAAATTTTTAGCTTTATCAACATCAGCCTGAGTAGCTAACCACTTAAAGGACTTAATCATAGAAAGTGGTTTTGCCGCATCACCTTGCAAAATAATCTGAAATTTTGTTGCAGCCGTATCAGAAGTAGAGTTTTTTGCAAAATGAGGAATTGCACGCATTTCATCAGGAGATATTGTTACTGTGAAAAGCGTAAATGCCTTTGCCATGACAACATTTATCCCCGGAGTAGCCTTAACCAGATTTACAGGGTTAAGCATTGCAATAGGACCTAACATTTCTGATAAGAATGAGCCCATTCTTCCTCTTACTTTCATGTCTGCCACATTTTTAAGCAAATCATATTCACCTGCTATATGGAGACACATAACATTTCCTTGAGATGTTATCGGAGTCAAAATAGCTTTACCGTTTTTAAACTGAATAAGCCCTTTAAGTTCAGAAAAATGTGCAGAATCTATTGTGGTGATATTCTTTATTATTCCGCCTAAAGTTGTTTGGAAGAACTGTGAATTACGAATATTTTCCGCAAGAATAAGGTTTTCAATTTTACCGATTGGACCATAACCTCCATTTATGATTTTAAAATTAACACCGCCTTTTAATGACTTCATTTGTTCTTCATACGTATTACCTTTTAAGCTTGCTTTCATATTGAATGAAGCCATACCTGATATTGCATCTTTAGTATTAGCAGCATCGGCAAGTGCCTGTTCGACATCAAGATTATGGCCGTGCAAATCCATATCAATTGCACCTGTGACAATATTTGTATCAATTCTTCCTCTGACAACACCTTTAAAACAGTTTGTCATCATTGGTCTGATTGTCAAAATATTATTAGAAAGAGCCAATCGTCCACGTGTATTGTTTAAGACAATATTTCCTGTTTTTATCCTTCTTAATAAAAATCTGCCTGTGACCTCAAGCGGAAGAATTTCTTCTTTTGCAGACTTACTTACACTTGATGAAGCAGGTTGAGACGGTAAATTTTTAGCCGCAGCATCAGCCACTTTCATAACTTTATCCAAATCAAAATCATCGGATAAAATATCCAACTTAAATAACCTTGTAACAGGCGAAAATTCAAAATTTGACTGAGTTGAAACGGTCAGCTTAGAACCGTTCAAATCAATATCATTTCCGAACAGTTTCATTGAATATCCGCTAAAATCGACACCGGCTGATTTTATTTTTGTCAATAGCGTAGGAATGTTTACATTATCAACATTTACCCCGCCATGAATAAACGGTTTTTCAACTTTCCCTATAACAAGCACACCCCCGTTTAAATTAAACCGAGATCGTCTAAGAGCATATATTGTGCCATCTAAAGCCTTTGGAATATCCAACTTTAACAAATTAAATCTCGGTTCAATTGTGTCCATTTTTGCAATCGTACCGTGTGTTTTTATTACAGCCTCCGCTCCCTGCATATTAGCGCTAAAATCTTCTCCAAACGTATTCGGAGTGATAAACAGACCTGTATCTTTAATGTTAAGTCTGTCACCTTTATAAGTTATTTTTAGTTGTGAAATACATTGTTTTCCAATCAGATTCTTAAAATGAACAGGTGTTATGTAATTTCCGCCGTTTGAAAAGACCTGAGCAACAAAGAATTGTTTTTTGTCATTTCCTGTCAGGCTAAATCTTAGAGGTAACACACCTTTTGCATCTATATATGGCGCACCTGCATTTCCTGCAAATTTTCTCAAATCTAAAGCTGACATTAAACCATCACCTGAAATATTTAGAATTGGTGCTTTTTGATAATCATTAACAGAACCTGCCAATTTTATTTGAGAAGCATTATTGATTAAAATACTTGTCTGATTAAGTTTTATATTATCATTATCAAATGAAACTAATACAGAATCGTCTTTTATCACTGATTTTGTAGGCGGCAAAAGAAACGCAAAATTCTTATTTACAAGATTACCCTTCATAATCTTTTCAGCCAAATCATACATTACAGTAAGACTTAAATTGCCGTTGTTTATGTTTACTGAATTATCGTGAGTCGCTATTCCTAAATTTGCAAGATTAAACTTTACTGACGATAATGATTTTTGCAGTTTCCCGTTTATCTTTGCATCAAGAGAAATGTTACCTGATTTCATGATTATATTTTTCTTTAAATCAGATGGTGCAAACGCATTATACAAACCAACAATAGGCATATCTTTTGTGTTCGCCTGCAAATCTGCTCTTGCTTTATTATCAATAGAACCATTGATGGTCAAAGGTTTTTGACCTATGTATGTTTTTGTATTTTGGATTTTGAAAATATTATCATCAAAGATAAAATCAGCATTTGTTCCGGTAATCAATAAACCGATTTTGTTATTTATTAAAGCCCCGTCACGGATAACAATTTTACCGTTTGATTTCAACTTTTTGAAATTGGTTTTTATTTGCGCGTCTGACAATATGTAACCGCTTCCTTTAAGGTTTGCAAAATCATTTTTTATCCCAAAGCTGTCAAGAATTGCTTTAGAGAAGATAATTAAATCATTAAAATAAATTTTATCTCCGCCTAAAACTAAATCTATTGCTGGTTTTACATAATCTACTTTGCCTGAAATAATAGCTCTTTCGCTTGGCATAACATAAAAACTTGTGTCGATATTTGCTGTTGTACCTCTCATTTTCGAATGAAAATAACACTTTGGAAGTTGATATTTTGCAAGTTTTAGTGTCAAATTATCAATATCAAACGAACCTTTTGCAGTAATATTTCCGTTATGTCTTTGTCTGATTTTTATTTTTGAATTGATATGAGCTTTTAAATCATAATTTTGATAGATTTTTACTATATTAACAAACGGTATTTCAATCTTGCGTGCCTTGTCATCATCAGGATCAAGCTGTTCTTTTTTAGTTTTTGGAAGGAATGTATTTACTTTCAGATTTGCAGTGATGTTTTCTTTTTCATCACTCATAAGATAAGCATAGGTTTTAAGCTTAGCTCTTTTTCCGTTAAAGTAGCCTAATTTCAGCTCATCACCTTTTAAAGTAAGGCTATGGTTAACTTTTTTGTCATTTACCCTGACATTATAATTAGTAATTTTAATGTTCGGAACTGTTATTCTTATCCATTCAGGGTTAAACCACCCGTTTTCTTCATCAGGCTGTTGAAGTTTTTCGGAATTTAGCCTGTTCAACATATTTTCAACCTCTTGGATAAGAAGATATTGTGTTGCCTGAGGGTTTGTATCAAGAGTAATTTTTGGATTATATATATCAAAGCAAGACACTCTCACACCAAGAACTAAAGCTGATGGGAGGAATATCTTTGCTTTTATACCGTCAGAGTCCAAAACGGAAGAACCGTCAGAAAGCGTTATTTTTATACTATCAGTTTTTAAACCTGCTTCAAGAAACGGTGTTGTAATAAATTTAGGATTTTTTATTTCCAGATTCAGATTCATTTGTTCCTTGACTATTTGCTGAAGCATAGGAACATAACTATCTAACTTTACAAAACACGGTAATACAAGAAATGCTATATAAAAGACAGCAAACAGACTTAAAAGAGTAATACCGGTAACCTTTAACCACTTATTCATATACATAATCCCCATAGTTTTAATTGTATTGCATATAATACCTCAAAAAACACACATTTTCTATTTGTCAGGTACTATATACCATATTTTGTACGCATTGTTTGAATAAAATTTTTCACAGAACGGTCATACGTTCTTTCGCCTGCGGCGGTGAAGAAACAGCCGGGAATTTCATCATTTTCTCTGTGATGTCTTACACAATCACAGCACACACCTCTATTTCCGCAGGAGGTGTATGTACACGCACAACCAATTTTATTTTCTTCTTTTTTGCATTCCATAATATAATCCTTTTTTATTTAATTATAATACGAAAAGTTTATTTTTTAGACAATACTACCCGAATAATTCAAGAGAGAGGGTAAAATTTCTTAATGAGCTTGCGAATTTAGAAATTTGGGTGTTGGGCTTCTATTAGTTACAATACCCCTCCTGTGATTGTAATTGCTGTGTCACAACAATCACTTCCTCCCCTATAACATAGGGGAGGATTTCGTAGCGGACAGTGCAACTGCTTCGCAGTTTGCACCCAAATACCGCAAAGGTGGAGTCTTAGTTTGTCCACACATTATTGTTGAAGTTGTCGGAGATTGATAAATACGTGTAAATATATTATAATATATTTACATTTGAACATTTAAAATATAAATACAGACGGGCAAACTCAGTGGAAACTTTTGTAAAGTATCAGCCAGCAAATTTCAGCCTACTGCTGATAATTTTATAAAAGGAGGTGATACTTATGAATAACATCAATATTGATTTATTTTTAATATTTTTGATTGTTTATATAATAAGCGACCCCTATCGTAATAGATAAGAGTCGCTTTCAGCCTTTATGAAACCGAGCAGTGAGTAGATTGAGCAACTACTCGCCCGTTTCTATTTATATTTTAACCGATTTTATGATTTTTTCAAGTGTTTTAAAATATTATTTTACAATATTCACCCCAAAAACCTCTCAGAGATTGAGAGGTTTTCGGTCTTCGGCTAAGAAAAATTTTTGTTGATTATCCTTTTGTGACAAAGAGGGCAACTGCTGAATATTTTTGCACCGATGATTATGAACCAAATGCCGTGTTGTTGAAGTTGTCGAAGATTGCCACGAGGTCTGCTGAATTCCCCTCTTTGAGGAAGAGCGAATTTCTGTACGGCATTTATGCCGGATTGCGAGCAGATGGAGTTGACAGGTACGAAGTACCGAAAATGAC
>OMPX01000051.1 GCA_900313115.1 uncultured bacterium | reverse complement strand
ACAAAATCAAAAATGCTACACCTAAAAAATCAACTTTCTCTTTTTTCTTGCTTCGAGTTGTATCATTTACTATCATAGGGATTAAAAGCGAAAGTTGTTCGTTGTGTTCTTACATATAAATAAAAAGAACACTCTTAGGTTTTTTTGTTTACCTCCATTGGCTTATTCTGATATTCGCAAATTATGTTATTTATCTACGCAAAACAATACTTAATTGTTTTGCTGTCGTGGGCAGTGTCCTACTGCGGTTCGCATTAAACGGCATCGCTCACACTCCCGTCGGAAGCCAGCACTTCCGCCGAGTCGTGTTTCGACTTACGTTCACTTCGTGAACTATGCCTCTGCTCACCTTGCCCCAAGCCTTAAGGACTTCGTCCATCTCTTGTGTTCTTACATATAAATAAAAAGAGAACCCGTAGGTTCTCTTTTTATTTATATGGTACCCCCAAGCGAATTCGAATCGCTGTCTACACCGTGAAAGGGAGCGTTGAACTACTTCTGTATATTATATTAGGGTTAAACATGCAGTCTAATAATTGAAATGTTGATTTAGGTATATCAAATTCAAAGTTAGTTGGTGTTTCTAAGTAATGATATTGAAAATTTTTGACAATGTGCGGTCTTCGTGCGGTTTGTATGAAGTTGCACATAACCAAAACTCAGTTATAGTCGCAAATTTTATTCAACAATTAGTCCTTCTTTTGTCGTTAAAATTACCGAAATTTTTAGAAATATTAACTTTTCTAACGATTTTTTCGTGTAAAATAAGCACGATTTCACTACCTTTGTGGATTTTCTGATTTCTTCCTCTTATCATATATATGTACATTAGCGGAGGTTTATTAAATCAAGTTATAAGTAGAAATTAACCGTAGGTTACACCAAAAGAAAGGTTAGATAACCCCTTAGTAGAATTTGTGCCTGAAATAGCACAACAAATTAATCGGCAATATGCCGAAAAAAGACGTCATAGTGCAGAATTCAAAGAAAGGAATAGCAACAAAAATGATAAAGAAAGAAAACAAAAGAGGCAATTTAAAGATACACTATATTGATCCCGATCAAGGCGACTTTTTGATGTTGCCTAAAGAACCTCTGTTATCAAACAGAGATTACGGATTGATGTCATTACAGGCATTGGGTCTGTACTATCGGTTGAGTTCTCTTCCTCCAAATTGGGAATACAATGACCGAGGAATGGCTATTATAAGTGGTTGTGGGGTCGATAAGGTTAAAACAGCAAGGAAAGAACTTGAAAAATTTGGATATTTTGAAAGTAAAAAACAAGAGAGAAACGATAAAGGACACTTCAAGCCTACACAGTATGTATTTAAACAATCTATTGATAATACCTACCTGAAAGAATTCCCGTATGAAGAAGAACCGATTGCAGAAATTCCGTATGCCGAGAAAAACGCTCAATATAATACTATAAATAATAAAAAAAATAAACAAATAAAAGATATAAAAAAATATAATAATGCAGAAACAAGTTCCTGCAAGAATGATGAGGGTAGTTTAACTATTAATTATACTAAAGATGAACCATGTAACCAGGATACATGTATACATGATTCACATGATACCTCAACCATTAGGAATAACATGATTCATGATTCCCATGGCAAAAATCAAAATCCAGATGAACAAACTGTAGATGGGGCGAAAATTTCAGACGGCAACATAAAGCCGAAGAAAAAGGAAACCAGAAGAAATCGTTTGACGCGACAAATCCACGACCAAATAGATCAGGACTTTTCTAATGAGGAAATTCGGACAAACTTCAAAGATTTCATTTCAATGCTTGCCGAACAAGGTATTAGCACCACAATCGTGCAATACGAACGTTTCAAACAAGACTTAGAAAAGTACAAAAATAATACCGACCGTGTTAAGGCACTTGATATTGCCATTAGTTATGGCAAGCCAAAACTAAATTATGATTTGAATAAAAAAAATAATTATAAAAAAACACCTAATAATAATTTGGTTGCAGACATCGATTATTATATTGATGAACAAGGTTTCTTTCATAGAAAGAAAATCTCAGTATAATATTTTGGAAACAAAAAAATAAAGGAAACCTTAAATGATGAGAAAAAGATAAAAAAGGATATAATACCCCAAAGCAACAGTTAAATAAATAAAACAGATAGATAGTAATAGCGTGGGTTGGAATTAAGAAACTTACCACGGTGAAGAAGTAATAGAAAGGGTAAGAAATGGAAGAAATTATTTCCAACAACGACTTCTGCAATGATGCAGATACAAGAAACACCGTAACATTAAAAGAAGCAGCCGATATATTAGGTCTAAAATATCATACTGCAAGAAACCTAATGCTAAATAATTCAAAAATCGGTTATATTGATTATGGTTGTAAAAGATTGTGGTTACGGGACGAAGTAGTGAAATACAAACTAGAGCATTACAACCGTCCAAACGAATAAGTGGGGGAGTCTGTAGGTACTAATGCCGTAGTTATATAACTATGTAGCATTAGTACCTGCCAAACGAAATTTCATTATTAGGGAAATGGATTAAAGCAAAAATAAATACGGTTGAAATATCGATGGTACCGCGTTATTGTCTTCCGTATTGAAATATAAATAAAAAGGAAAAATTATGACTGTAGGTAAATACTTCACAAATAAAGCAAAAACAAAAAGTAAATGGTGGTTTGTAACAAGAGTAAAAACAGGTGAATTTGACAGATTCGGAAATCCAATAACAAAGCAAAATAATAAAAAAGGATTTGCTACAAGAGAAAAAGCAAAAGAAGCAGAAAGAAAATTCCTGAATGATTACGACAATAATAAGGTTGAAACAAATAAAGATTTAACTCTTGGTGATATATCTCAATTATT
>OMPX01000152.1 GCA_900313115.1 uncultured bacterium | reverse complement strand
TTAGACCGAAGACACGTTTAATGCGAACGAAACGACAAGAAAAGAAACCGAACCAAAGAAAAGAAAAACACGCCGTTGCTTGGACAGGAGCCATCAAAGATGGCTATAGGTTTATTCTCGCAAACTCTTTCCTCTTACAAAACGATACTTAATCGTTTTGTTCGGCAGAGTGGCTCAAACACACTTCGAATTTAGCACCTAACGGTGCAATGCGTTCTTTTTTTTATTCTTTGTTCAAATTTTATATCGTTTAGATATTTACCACTAATATTTATTATGTACAAAAACATAAAATCGGTAACAAAAAAAACACGTCTTAAATATAAGACGTGTTTTTATATATAGTTTAATATTAAACTAATTCATGTACTCTATGAACATTTCTTGAAGCAATTTCAACCAATGATTTTGCAACAGCAATCATAGAAATTTCTGAATCCAATTTGTTTACACAAGAACCGCAACCGATAGCAGATGCACCTGAAGCAAACGCTAATGACGCAGTTGTAGGATTGATACCTGTAGCTGTCATAACAGGAATTTCAACATTTCTTGTAATTTCAATTGTATTTGATAATGTCAATTCAGCTCTTTCGATTAAACCTCTAACACCTGAAGGAATTGAATCAGAAGAATAATGACCTTCTGTTTGAATTAAATCAATACCTAAAGATTCTAATTCTCTAGCCATTTTAATTTGTTCATTAACATCTAATGAACCTGGGATAGTAACACAGAAGAATACATCTTCCTTATTAATAAGGCTAAGTGTTTCATGAACAAGATCCATAACTTCGTGGTATGACATTGAAATACCGTTTTTATAAAGAGCATCAAAATTACCCAATTCAATAGCATCAGCACCTAAAGCAATAGCCATAGCCAATTCTTGAGGTTTAATTGATGATACGAAGATTGGCATATCTGTCATACTTCTAACCATTGAAACAATTTCTCTATCAGCACAAATATCAACTGCAGAAGCACCTGCTTGTTCTGCTGCTATAACTACGTTTCTAACTCTGTCAGAGTCAAAATTATCAATACCTGAAATAATTTTAACTGCTCTGTGTTCGTTTAAAGCGTGTTTGAATGAGTCTATTCTTGACATTTAAATTCTCC
Source organism: uncultured bacterium (assembly GCA_900313115.1). Classification (GTDB taxonomy): domain Bacteria; phylum Cyanobacteriota; class Vampirovibrionia; order Gastranaerophilales; family Gastranaerophilaceae; genus UBA2883. The sequence continues at coordinate 1,167 of OMPX01000152.1, read as the reverse complement.
TTTACTACTATTGGGCAATATTTATACAACCCAACCTACCTATATATTTACCCCATTATAGATTAAAATTATAATATTTACAAGATTGTGGTAAATAAATAACAAATAAGCTAATTAACATTTTGAATAAATAGTGAATATTAGATAATGAATATACTATTATGAGAGTTGCAATATGAAAAAAATAATAATATCAATAATATTTGTATTTATAACAATAATTCCCGTGTATTCTTATGACAGAGATGAAATTACAAACATAAGCGTATATGAAAAAATTAATCCTGCCATCGTTGCCATTGATGCAAAAGTCTCTGACGGCACATCAAGCGGTTCAGGATGTATCATAAATCCTCAAGGATTAATTCTGACGAGTTCACACGTAATACTTGACAGTAAAGATATAAAAGTTACGACTTCAAACGGAAAAAGCTACAAAGCACAAGTCGTAAAAAAATTGGGAAGCGGAAGTGATTTGACAATACTAAAAATAAACTCGGAAAAACCTTTTCACACAGTAACGATGGGTAACTCATCAAGCGTAAAAGTAGGACAAAAAGTGCTTGCCATAGGAAATCCGTTTGGGTTTTCAGGGACATTGACTCAGGGAATTGTATCAAGGATAGACAAAAAAAGAAATAAAATTCAAACCGATGCTGCCATAAACCCGGGTTCATCAGGAGGTCCGCTTTTAAATACAAATGGAGAAGTAATCGGTATAAATCAAGCTATCTACAATCCTGACAACAACACCTCAAACATAGGTATCGGATTTGCAATACCGATAAATGAGGCGAAAGCTATACTGAATTAGAACATAAAAAAGAGGAAGTCCAAGTCTGAACTTCCTCCTTTTTTATATAAGATAATTATTTATCTTCCTGAGGTATTCTCATTGCATAGAACGAGCGAACAACAAAAATTAACGCAATAAACAGGAATATAAATCCTGCAATTTTTGCGTGTTCTCTGAAAGCAGGTGCTATAGCAATTTCCATTGCCAACAAACCGAACAAGGTTGTGAACTTGATAATTGGGTTCATAGCAACTGATGATGTATCTTTGAACGGATCACCAACAGTATCCCCAACAACTGTTGCTTCATGCAGCGGTGTGCCTTTTTCTGCCATATCGACTTCTACAATCTTTTTCGCATTATCCCAGCAT
>OMPX01000033.1 GCA_900313115.1 uncultured bacterium | reverse complement strand
AATCAACCTGTTACAACGAATATTACCCTCTCCTAAATTATAGGAGAGGGTAATAATTTTTAATATAATGATAATATTTATTATGTATACACATTTTTTATAAACATAATATTGTGTATCTTTAGCTAGCACCATATTTGTTGAATTTAAACTTTTTAGTCATCCTCATCAACTTATAATATTTTGTTTTTATTTTTTCACCCCGTCAAGCATTTGTTTAATTCCGTCAACGGAACTCAAAATTCCTGTTGCTTCATACGGCATATAAACAACTTTGTTATCTTTACCGTCTGTCATTGTTTTAAGAGTTTCGAGATATTTCATAGCAATCAAGTATTTGTCAGGCTGACCTTTATCTGAAAGTGCATTTATAATTTTTTCTATTGCTTGTTTTTCACCGTCTGCTTCAACTATTCTTGCCTGAGCAACACCTTCAGCTTTAAGAATTGCTGCCTGTTTTTGACCTTCTGCAATATTAATTGCAGATTCCTTTTCACCTTCTGCTTTCAAAATAGCAGATTTTTTCAAACCTTCTGCTTCTAAGATTGCGGCACGTCTGTCACGTTCAGCTTTCATTTGTTTTTCCATTGCAGTTTGAATATCAACAGGAGGAATGATGTCTTGTAATTCTACACGGCTGATTTTAACACCCCATTTGTTTGTTGCTTCATCAAGAATTGTTCTTAATTCTTGGTTGATTTTATCACGAGAAACAAGAGTTTCATCTAAATCAATCTGACCAACCAAGTTTCTCAATGTTGTTTGAGTAAGTTTTTCAATAGCATCAGGCAAATTTTGAATTTCATAAGTTGCTGATTTCGGATCAACAATTTGGAAATACAAAAGAGCATTTATGCTGATTGAAACATTATCTTTAGTAATAACATTTTGGCGAGGAAAATCATAAACTGTTTCTCTCAAATCAATTCTGTCTATTTCTTTAACGAAAGAGTACGATTTTCCGTCAAGAGTTTTTTGAGTTGTTTTCCACAAGATACCACGTGGAGTATCTATGATTGGAATAATAAAATTGAACCCTGATTCTAATACTCTGTCGAATTTACCTAATCTTTCGACAATAACAACTTCTGCCTGTTTTACAATAATAACACCTTTGACAACGACTATAATTGCAAAAATCACTAATAAAGATAAAAATGCCATAATTATAAACTCCTTATTTTTTATATTTTTTCAACATACATAACTAAACTTTCGTTGCGGACAATTCTGACGGTTTCATCAATAGGAATTTCACCGTCACCGTCGTATCTTGCGTCCCAACGCTCGCCATATATTGTAATCGCTCCTGATGTTTTTGTAATTGGAGATATTACCTTGACTTTTTGACCGATATATTTATTTTCAAGCCCTGTTTTTTGTTCTTTTGTTGTTTTTAAATTCATAAGAATCGGTCTTAAAATTAACAAAAATAATGCAGAAAATACAACAAAAGTGATAATTACTATATTTATTTCTGAAACAAATATAGTAAGTCCTGCCGTTGCAAAAGCTGCGAAGGCAAGATTAAGAAAAAACATTGCAGGTGTAAAAATTTCAAGAATTAAAAACAAAACACCTATAATACACAAAAGCTCCCACATAATAAAACCTCATTAAATAAAGACGTCAGGACATATTGTTCTGACGTCTTTATATTTTAAACTTATCTGTTAATTACTTCATTGATATCAGCAACCATTTGGTCAGGATCAAAACCGTGAACTTTTGCACCTGCTTCAAGATTTTCAAATCTTGCAGCAGCACAACCTAAGCATCCTAAACCATATTTTGCAAAAATTTCAATACTTTCAGGATATTGTTGTGCGATATCTAAAATTCCCATTTCTTTTGTAACCATTTTTTCCATGCTTCGTACTCCTTTATAGTTTTAATTTGTATATTTTATAATATTGACTTTTTAATCATTATCATTAAAAGAATTATACCACTAAAATGAAAGGTTTGAAAATATGGATTTCTTGAAAAAGTTTATGAAAAACAACAATACTGTTGTTGGTTTGTGTGATTTAAAGAGAAGAACTGCAATTAACTCATTTAACTCAATTGGTTTGAGCGGTTTTAACAGCGGTTTTAATGCGAGTTCAAAATCAATCCCCGGTGGTTTACTCTACGCAAAGTAAGGGGTAAATATATAAAATTCAGCAATGCTAATTCTGATTTGCTATTAAATTCTTAATAGCTTCAACAGCTACTCTGATTGCACCATCGGTATCGTGTACTACAGGGTTATCAAGCCCCTGTTTTTCACGTTCCTGATTTGCAACTACCAAAAATACGGAGCCGACTTTGACTCTTAAGTAGCTTCCGACAACAAACAGAGCTGCTGATTCCATTTCTGATGCAAGACAACCTAGTCTTAACCATGCCTGCCATTTATTCATGAGTTCATAACTAACAGGCATTTTTTCAGGTTCGTGTTGACCATAGAAAGAATCTTTACATTCTACAACGCCTGCGTGATAGTTAAATCCCAAATTTTTAGCTGATTGAACGAGTGCGTTTACTATATCTAAATTTGCAACTGCAGGAAATTCTATCGGAGCATATTCTTTTGTAGTGCCTTCCATACGGATTGCACCTGTTGCAATAACAACATCTCCGCCTTTCACATCTATGTCCATGCCGCCACAAGTTCCGACACGAATAAAATATTTTGCACCGGCTTTTACAAGTTCTTCTAATGCGATAGCCGCAGACGGTCCGCCTATGCCTGTTGAGGTTACACTGACTTTTACGCCATTTAAGTAACCTGTGTAAGTAACATATTCTCTGTTATCCGCTACTAATTCTGCGTTATCAAAATATGCAGCAATTTTTTTACATCTTTTTGGGTCACCCGGAAGAATAACATATTCACCGACATCACCATTTTTTATATTGATATGATATTGTAGACCATCTTCAGCGTATCTCATATTTAATTCCTTTCTGAAAATAAATAGTGAATAGTGAACGGAAAATTTCTATTCACTATTCACTACTCACTATTCATTACTTATATAATACTTCTTTGCATTCTTGTTGAACGGTCTTCGCTTAACAAGTTCTTTAATTTCATGATAGCCTGTGCGTGAATTTGACAAGCTCTTGATTCAGAAATTCCTACTGTTTCGCCGATTTCTTTGAAGGTCATGTTCTCATGGTAGTAAAGAACCATAACCATTCTTTCTCTTTCAGGCAATCTTTTAAGTGCTTTTTCAAGCTGACTTTTTACGTCTTTATTTTCATACTCTTCGTGAGGAGTGGCATGAGTTTCATCTTTAATTGTATCTATAATTTCAAGATTATCATCACTTGAACCTTTCTTTTCATAGATAGAAGTGATTGTTGTATCATCAGATAAAATCTGATCAACCTTTTCGGTTTCCATGCCTAAAAGTTCAGCAACTTCCGAATTTGTGGCGTTTCTTCCAAACTGTTTTTTGAGTTGTTCCTGAGCTTCTTTAACATCTTTGATTTTTCTTCTTACACTTCGAGGCAGAAAATCTTGTGAACGAATTTTATCAATGATATTTCCTCTTATTCTCACAAGTGCATAAGTTTCAAATCTTGCACCTGTTCTTGGAGAATATTTTTCTACGGCATCAATCAAACCTTCAATACCATAGCTGGAAATATCTTCAAAGGTAAAAGTTGGAGGGAGCGCAACTTTAACACGACCTACAACATATCTTGTCAGATAAATATATTGAACAATTAACTTATCACGCAGCTCTTTGTTGTCATGATCTTCAAGATATGCTTCCCACACCTTGACTATCTCTTCATCAGAGAGGCGCTTTATGTTGTTATAGGAACTAAAATTGTTATCGTTCTCCATCCCGTTATCCATTAAATGTGTTCACATTTTAATTATATAGATTTATGAAGTATTTTTATCGTGTAAATGTATGAACTTTTGAAAAATTACTAAAGTGTATGATTGAGTATAGATTGTATATGATAAAAATATTTAATATTTAATACACGAATTCAACACAATAACGATTGTGTTATATTCGTGTGCGGGAATAAATTAACTAAAATTATAATTATTGATAATTGTTATACAGGTCGGTAATCAGAAAAAATCAAGCTTGCCCAATCTTCAAAGAAACTTATTTGGGTAAGACTACCGGTTTTTATAAGTATTTTAAATTGATCTTCAGGCGGAACTTTTAATATTTGTGCCACAATCGATTGGATTACCATCGGGTACGTAACTATTGCTAATCGCATATTTGCACTTTCTTTAACAAGGTTTGTGATTACATTGTATACTCTTTTATTAAAATCAACTAACAATTCACATCCTTCTACGTCAATGTTTGCGATTGTAGGGAAATTGTCTGAATATAATTTAGCAACAGTTTTAAATGTTTTTCCGTTTAGTGTTCCGCATTTTCTGATATGTAAATTATCGAGAACTTCAAAATCTTGTTTAAATACTTTTGCAATAATTTCTGTACTTTGAATGCATCTTATAGCAGGGCTTGTGTATATTTTATCACTTTTTACACCACGTCTTTTTATAATTTCGCATACTCTTCTTATTTCTTCTTCACCGTTTTCTGTAAGCGGCGGATAGTTTTCAGAATCAGAAATTCTCTGCTCCTGCGTGTGTATTGTCTCGCCGTGGGAAATAAATGTAATTTTGCATTTTCTTTTTAACACAGTAGTACCTCTTTTTTATAATTATAACATAATTTTTTTAAGATAAAAATTCTTACATAAAAATAATTAAAAACTATTACCAAAAATTAATATATTGCATGGTAATACAACAAGATTGTATAATGTGTATAATGTTATTTGGAGATTAAAGAAGGATAGATATATATGAAGAAATTTTTATTACTTACCTCAGTTGTATTATTGTTTTTCTTAGGTTTACATCATACGGTAGCAGCAGGTTATGATGCTACGGAAGTCAGAGCAAGTCATATATTGGTTTCAAATGTATATCAGGCTGAACAAATTAGAAAAGATATAGTAGAGGGCAATGGTTCTTTTGAAGAATATGCCAGACTTTATTCAAAGTGCCCTTCAGGTCAAAATGGCGGAGATTTAGGCTATTTTAAACGAGGGCAGATGGTTCCCCAGTTCGAAGTCGCTGCGTTTAATCTTCCGGTAGGCGAAATTTCAAAACCTGTTTGGACTCAGTTTGGTTGGCATTTGATTAAGGTAACAGACAGAAGATAAGATGAAAACATACGTTATTACAGGCTCAACCTCAGGTATCGGAGAAGCTTTAACAAATTATTTTTCAAAAGATAATATTGTTTTTGCAGGGTATCGCTCTGATGAAAAGTTAGAAAAATTAAAACAGATTTCTGACAATATTATTCCGTTTTATGTTGATTATGCTAAACCTGAAACAATTTCAGGGGCAGTTGAGTTAATAAAATCAAAGACGGATAAGGTGGATACTTTAATCAATGTTGCAGGCTGTGTTGTCGCGGGTGCTCTTGAAAATATTCCAATTGAAGAATTAAGACGTCAGTTTGATGTCAATGTGTTTGGGGCTGTTGAATTGTCACAAGGTTTAATTCCAGTTCTGAATAATGGAAAGATTATAAATATCAGTTCTATGGCAAGTTATGGAATTTT
>OMPX01000053.1 GCA_900313115.1 uncultured bacterium | reverse complement strand
TAAGCGTCCTTAGTTCAGTTGGTAGAACGTCGGTCTCCAAAACCGGATGTCGAGGGTTCGAGTCCTTCAGGGCGCGAATTATATAAAGGAAAAAGCAGTGAACGAAACAATAAACAGTATAGTTGCATATTTGAAATCAGTTAAGCTTGAATGGGCAAAGATTACTTGGCCTGAAAGAAAACAGGTTATTGCTGAAACTATTGCAGTTGTTGCGATTGTATTTTTGTTCACGGTTGCTGTTTACTTAATCGATATTATTTTTAAGGCAATTTTAGGGTTAATCCCGACAATGTAAAATATAGGTGACAAGAATGGTTGAAAACGAAGAAAACTTTTTAGAAAATGAAGATGTGATTGATGATTCAACAGGAGAGCTTGAAACTGTTCAGGACGCAACTCGTACATCAAATGTTAAAAAAGCATCTAAAAAGAATGAAAAAAGATGGTACATAGTTCATACTTATTCAGGTTATGAAAACAAGGTTAAAGGCAATCTTGAAAAACGTATTGAATATATGAATATGTCAGATAAAATTTTCAGAGTAGAAGTTCCTCAAAAGACTGTTACTCAGATAAAAGGCGGCAAGAAACAGGAAAAAGATGAAAAGATTTTCCCAGGATATGTTCTTGTTGAGATGATAATGGACGAAGATAGCTGGTATGTAGTAAGACATACTGCAGGTGTTACAAAGTTCGTTGGTTCAGCTAAGAAACCTATCCCTGCAAAAGATAGCGAAATCAAGAAGATTATCAACAGAGCAGGTGCTCAAACTCAAAAAATCGAGCTTGATGTCAAGGTTGGCGACAAAGTCAGAATTACATCAGGTCCGTTCGCTGAATTTATTGGTGATATTACAGAAGTTTATCCTGATAAATCTAAATTGCGTGCTAATGTATCAATCTTTGGTCGTGAAACACCGGTTGAGTTGGAATACAAGCAAATTCAAAAAATATAAAACAGTATAATAGATAGCGGAAAATAGAATATGTAGAACGGAATAATTTCCCATTTTCCATTTTCCAATTAGACAAGTGGAAGGGTTCGTCCCGTTTGCACCACGAAAGGAGAAAAATAAATGGCAAAGAAAGTAGTAGGAAAAATTAAGCTTCAAATCGAAGCAGGTAAAGCAAATCCATCACCTCCTGTTGGTCCTGCATTAGGTCAACACGGTGTTAACATCATGGATTTTTGTAAGCAATTTAATGCTCAAACACAAGATAAAGCAGGTTACATCATTCCGGTTATTATTGATGTATATGAAGACAGAAGTTTTACTTTTGTTATCAAGTCACCTCCTGCTCCAATTTTGATTAAGAAAGCTCTAAACCTTCCTAAAGGTTCTTCTAATCCTAAAAAGGATAAAGTTGGTTCTATAACAAGAGCACAATTAGAAGAAATTGCTAAAATCAAAATGAATGACTTAAATGCAAGAGATATGGATGCAGCAGTAAAAATGATTGCAGGTTCTTGCAGCTCTATGGGTGTTACAGTAGAAGAATAAGGGGTAGGGGTAAATATATTATCAAACCTCAAAAAGAGAACGGAATAATATAGTGCCTTAGTGCCTCAGTATCTTAGTATCTTTAAAGTATGGAAGGACATCAGTCCGTTACGACCATGAAAGGAAAATAAAAATGGCAAAATTAACAAAAAGACAACAAAAAGTAAATGAATTATTAGAAGGTTTTGAACAACCATCTACTATAAAATCAGCAGTTGAAAAATTGCAAGAAATCTCTAAGGCAGTTGCAAAGTTTGATGAAACAGTTGAATGCCACATGAGATTAGGTATTGATGTAAAACACGCTGATCAACAAATCAGATCTACAGTAGTTTTACCTGCAGGTTTAGGTAAAGAAGTCAGAGTTTGTGTTATCGCTAAGGGTGCTAAAGTTAATGAAGCAACTCAGGCAGGTGCAGACTTTGCCGGTACTGAAGATATTATTGATAAGATTTCAGGCGGTTGGTTTGAATTTGATACATTGATTGCAACACCTGATTGTATGGGTATGTTAGGTAAATTAGGTAGAGTGTTAGGTCCAAAAGGCTTAATGCCAAACCCTAAGACAGGTACTGTTACATTAGATGTTGCAGGTGCAGTTAAGGCTGCTAAAGCAGGTAAAGTTGAATTCCGTGCTGACAAGCAAGGTATGATTCACTGTCCTGTTGGAAAAGTTCAATTCTCAGCTGACGATATCGTTAAGAACTTTGCTACTTTGGCTGATGCTATTATTAAAGCAAAACCATCTTCAACAAAAGGTACATTCGTTAAGTCAGTTTATATTACTACAACTATGGGACCAAGCATAAAGTTAGACAGTAAAGGTTTAGCTGCTGAAGTTAAAGAAATAGTTGGGTAATTCAACAAAGATTGTTGGTTGATACTTTGGGGTTGATGAAAATTTTCAACCCCTTTTTTTTATTATTTCCCACTATCTCTGTGTTGGCTATTGAAAAAATCCTGCATTTTTTTTGATAGTCCGATATTTTGCATCATCATATTGTAACGTCTGATGTCCCCAATACCCGTGGTTTCATCAAGTAAATCCCGTTCTGTTTTAATAACAGATGGATATTCCGTAGCTGCATTGTTATCTGATGTTTTTGTAATTCCTTGTTCTTCTTCTATTTCTTGTGCATATTTTTCATCAAGTTTTCTAATAACTAAATCTATGTCGTCATTTGTAGGAATAGAATATTGCATGCCAATTTCTTTTACACTTTTCCCTGCAGGGAAAGAATAAAGACATTGGATTGAGAAAATGTCATTTTCGGATAATTCCACAACGCCGTATTTGTGAGGTGTGTACATAATATCTGTATCATATGGACTGTGTCCCAGACCGAGAGCATGCCCTATTTCGTGAAGTATAGTGTGATAAACTTCTGCTTGTGAGTCGTATGCTTGATGAATTTTGCCATCTGTAAGCCCAATGGACACTTCTGCTCCATACAAGCGCATCCAGGTATCATAGTTATATTGACAGTGACCGAGAGCTTTTCTATCTACCCTTCTCCAATCTACATTTATTTGTGAACTTAGTAAGTTATCTACAACATGGAACTGAACCAAGCCTTCGCTTGCTCTTTCCCAAGTTTCTAATGCCTGAAGCACTAATTTCCTGTATGCTAAATCTTCTCCTTGTTTTGAGTAGAATTTCATTGGGGCTATAAAGACAGATAATGGCATTCTTTGCCATCTTAGCAAGTAACCCTTCTTTACACTTCCATTAAGATAACTTTTTATTTCCATATTTTTATTGTATAATAAAATACGCAATAAAGTAATAGATTTGGGAAATATTAGAAAAATACAATCCTGATGGTAAAATATTTAAGGAGGAAATTTTAATGAATATTATGCAAATGATGCAACAAGCACAAAATATCCAAAAAAGACTTAAAGATGTTCAAAAAGAACTTTCAGAACAAGAGGTGGAAGGTGAAGCGCTTGGTGGTGCAGTTAAGGTTATTTGTGACGGACAAGGTAAATTTAAGTCTATTAAGTTATCTGCAGAATTAATTAATCCGGAAAATCCTGAGTCAGTTGATGAAGATACTATTGAAACATTGGAAGATGCTATAATTACAGCAATCAAGCAAACCTCTGATAAAGCATCAGCAGAAATGGAAGCAAAGATTAAGTCAGTAACAGGTGGTATCAGTATTCCGGGATTATGCTAAGGTATAAAAATGATTTATCCAAAACCAATAGCAACACTTATTGAATATTTCCAAAAGTTTCCCTCTGTTGGACCAAAATCGGCTCAGAGGATGGCTTTTCAGATACTTAAAATGCCTCTTGAAGAGGTAAAGAAGTTTGCTGACGCTGTTGTTGACGCAAAATCTCAAACGTGTGCTTGTGAGATATGTTTTAATTTATCTAATACAAGTCCGTGTGAAATTTGTCAATCGACTAAACGTGACAGATCAATCATTTGTGTTGTTGCGGAGACAAAAGATTTAATCGCTATTGAAAAAACAAATGAATATAACGGACTTTATCATGTACTGCAAGGCTTGATTTCTCCAATGGAAGGAATTGGAGCTGATGATATTCGTATAAAGGAGTTGTTAACCCGACTTACTAATGAAAGTGTTCAGGAAATTATTTTAGCTTTATCTCCATCAGTTGAGGGGGAAGCTACAAGTCTTTATTTAACAAAATTAATAAAGCCGTTTGGTATAAAAATATCAAGAATTGCCTTTGGGCTTCCTGTCGGTGCTGATTTAGAATACGCAGATGAAGTAACAATTGCAAAAGCGATTGAAGGAAGAAGAGAATTATCAATATAGTATAAGAAAATAATAAAACAAAGCACACACAGTATTAAATACTACTGTGTGTGCTTTTTCAGGTTTAAAAAAGTTATTCTTCTAAAAGTTTCTTGGCTAAAGGTTCTTCAACTTTACCGTTTAAGGACTTAGAAACTTTTTTAATTTTTTCTGCCATAACTTCCATTTCTTTTGTCCATTGGAAATTATCAAGTACATATTTTTCACCATTTTCGAAATTTCCGTCTATTTGTATTCTGATAATTTCTTTGAGCATTTTTTGTGCAGTAGGAATCATCTTATCAATATGTACTGTTAGGACACCATCTTCGCTGATTTCCATTGCGCCCTCTTTTAAGAAGTAGTAGTTTTGCATTACGGAACGTACTCTGTGTGCTTGGCTCAATGTTGGTTTTGATTTCAACATATTATCTGCTGCATAGGTAACAATAATTTGTTCTTTTTCTTCTTTTGTATACATTCCGTTCTGCTCTAAAACATCAAGCATAGCTAAAGAAGTTATATCAGCTTTATTTTCTTCAATGATGGATTTATATTTTCCAAGTGCTTCAGTTCCGGAATTTGGACCAAGTGAATGCGCATTCTCATGCCCGATTGTGAACCAGTGGTCTGCTTCATCGTTATAATATTTGTGCTGATCGTGATTTAGTATTGCATCTAATCTTTCTTGCAATTTTTTACGTGAATCTTCACTTGTTATTAAACGAATTTGTCTGTGGTAAACATTTCTTCTCCCGCCACCAATGGTTAAAGATAGCTTGTCATCGTTTGGAAGATTTTCTGCTAAAGTTATACCTGCTCTAAATTCACCGACATCGCCTGACACGGTTACTAAATCAACATCAACCATTGTTTGTTTTGACTCTTTGTCAGGAGAAATGTTTTGTACATATTCATTTTTATACGGCATATTTTCTGCCATAAGTGGTAAGTATTCTTTTACTTTTAGTAATGCTTCAGTGCCTTTTTTGTTTATTATACCGACTCTGCCGCCTAAAAAATCTTTACCGACAGGTGTAATGTTGTGTTGCTCCAGCAAAGATTTTAATTCTTCATTTTCTACGGCACTTTCTGTTAGTTCATCAGAATAATTTTCTCTAGTTATGGTGAACTCAAGCGGTGTATCCTGTAATTCTGCCCATTTTTTATCAGCGTATGCATCCAACATCGGATCAGCTTTTCTCAAAGCTTTGACCTGAAGCTCCAAATATTCATTGAAATCTTTATTTGTTGAAACTTTTGATGCTTTTTCCAATTCATCAGCCATTGCTGAAAATTCTTCTTTATATTTATCAATATAATCAGTTGCTTTAAGTTCATCACCATTTCTTTCAACAACTGATCTTTGGTTTAGTATAGTTTTTACTTCATCGACTTTTCCTGCTTTAAGCATTTTTAAAACGATTTGTTGAAACTCTTCTTTTCGCAAATCTTCAGGATAAACACCTTTTCCGGGAGTTACGTGTACACCTTTTGCAAGTTCAATTATATTAGTTTCTCTGTCTAGCGCACATACGCCTTTTTGCGCATCATATAATATTTTTGTAAGCTCTGCTTGTTTATTTCCGTTCTTGATTTCTTTATTGAGAAATTCTTCAAATGGTAAATTGTGAACATTATCTAATTTTTTATTTATACCTTCTAAAATGTATGCAGCCTTAACTAAATGTTTAAGCGCTTCTTTGTCGCCGTCAGCAAGGCTTGTGTATTCAGGGGCATCTTCTGCCAACATTTTTTTTGTTACCAAATAGTCTTTATGAGTTCTTTTTTCTAACTCTTCCATGCTTAAATTTAATTCATACTCTCTCATAATTTTTTCCTTTCAAACTCAAAACAATTATACACTATTACAATGCTTTTCGTCTATAGTAAATGGTTTAGGCAAAATGAGAAACTTGTCCATTTGTATATTGCTGTTTTTGCACAAATTGTTATAAAATAGAATTATGACAAATTTGCTTGAAATAGATAATCTTAAAATTGAATACAAAACAGCTCAAATCAACGGTACAAAAACGGTTAAAGCAGTAAACGGCGTATCTTTTTATTTAAATAAGGGCGAAATTTTTGCCATAGCAGGTGAATCGGGATGCGGAAAATCAACTTTGGCAAAAGCTATAATGAATCTGGTTCCAATAAAATCAGGCAACATTTTATATATGGGAAACAACACAAAAGATTACAAAAATACTGATTTAAAAGATTATCGTAAAAAGGTACAAATGGTATTTCAAAATCCATACTCCAGCCTGAATCCAAAAATGAAAATAAAACAAATTTTATCAGAACCTTTAGAAATAAACACAAATCTAAAGAAATCAGAAATATCAAAAAAAGTTGAAAATATCATTGAAAAAGTCGGGCTTGATAAAAAGCAATTGGAATTATACCCGCACGAGTTTTCAGGCGGACAAAGGCAAAGAATTGCTATTGCAAGAGCTCTCATCTTAGAGCCTGAGCTAATCATTGCTGATGAACCTGTGAGCGCTCTTGACGCAAGTGTTCAAGCGCAAATTCTTAATATGTTAAATGAACTTAAACACGAATTTAATCTTACAATGATATTTATTTCACACGATTTGAGTGTAATAAAATTTCTGGCAGACAGAGTTGCTATTATGTACTTAGGGGAAATTATGGAAATTGGTACAACAGATGAAATCTTTAACAATCCAAGCCACCCATATACAAAAGCATTATTAAATGCAATTCCAAAATTTGGAAAAACGACCGAAACTATCCTGAAAGGCGATTTGCCGATTGAACTTCCTCAAGGCTGCAAATTTGCATCAAGATGTTCACACACAGAAGACAAGTGTACACTATCTTGTCCTGATTTTGTAAATATATCCGATACCCATAAAGTAAGATGTAGTGCAATAAACACTAATCAATAATATTTACCCCTTTAGCATAACCATCAACACTGATATATCAGCAGGTTTTACTCCGCCAATTCTTGCCGCTTGAGCTAATGTTTTTGGTCTGATTTTTTCTAATTTTTCCTTTGTTTCGGTTGATATATGGTCGATTTTTGAATAATCAATATTGTCAGGGATGTGATATTTTTCAAGTTTGCTTGCCTGCTCAACTTGTATTTCCTGACGTTTTAAGTATCCGTCATATTTTATTAAGACTTCAACTTCATCAGTAACATCATCAGATAATTCTCTTATAGCGGTTTCATAATTGAGTTCTTTTATCACGTTATAATCAATATTTGGTCGTTTTAACAATTCCGCCAAACGAATACCTCTGTCAATATGCTCACCGTATTTTGCCAAAATATTATTCACTTCAGATGTTGCAGATACTTTTGTGTCAGATAATATTTCTATTTCTCTTTTAATTTCTGCCTGTTTTGCTCTAAAACGATTATATTGTAAATCATCAACAAGTCCGACTTTATAACCGATTTCTGTTAATCTTGCATCAGCATTATCCTGTCTTAATAACAATCTGTACTCTGAGCGAGAAGTTAACATTCTGTATGGCTCTTCTATATCTTTTGTAACCAAATCATCAACAAGTGTGCCTAAATACGAAGAACTTCTTGATAACTCAAGCATTTCTGAGCCATTTATATAATTGTATGCATTTATACCTGCCAATAGTCCTTGAGCTGCGGCTTCTTCATATCCGCTCGTACCATTGATTTGTCCTGCACAGAAAAGCCCTTTTATTCTTTTTGTCATCAAAGAATGTGTTGTCTGAATTGCAGGAATATAATCATATTCCACTGCATAAGCAGGTTTAATTATATGCGCCTTTTCAAGTCCCGGAAGAGAACGAACCATCTTTACCTGTACATCAGCCGGTAAGCTTGTTGAAAACCCCTGAATATAAAGTTCATACGTACCCAATCCTTCAGGTTCAATAAAAATATGATGAGAAGGATTTGAAGCAAAACGAACAATTTTATCCTCAATCGAAGGGCAATATCTTGGTCCGACTCCGTGTATTAATCCCTGATACATTGGAGATTTGTCAAGATTTTCTTTTATAATTCTATGCGTTTCTTCGGTTGTTCTTGTCAGATAACAAGGAACTTGTGGTCTTGTTGGTCTGTTTGGTTTGAACGAATAAAAATGAAGTTTTTCATCTCCCGGTTGAACTGTCATTTTTGAATAATCAACCGTTCTCTTATCAACACGGCACGGTGTACCTGTTTTTAATTTCTTTACGGTAAAACCTAAATTCCTCAAAGAGTCAGACAAACCGATTGCGGGCATTTCTCCCAATCGTCCTGCTCTGTAGGATTTTAGCCCGATAAAAATTCTTCCGTCTAAAGATGTTCCTGTTGTTAAGATTACAACCGGCGCAGTATATTCATTCCCATATTCATCGACTGCCCCAACAATCCTTTCGTCTTTAACGAGCAAATCCGTTATACAGCACTGCTTTAGATATATGTTATCCGTACTTTCTATGACATTTCTCATATATGCCATATATTCTTTTTTATCAGATTGAGCACGCAAAGCACGAACGGCAGGACCTTTAGAAGAATTTAGCATCTTCATTTGAACGTATGTAGCATCGGCAGCTTCTCCCATAACACCGCCGAGTGCATCAATTTCTCTAACCAATGTAGATTTAGCTGGACCGCCAATAGCAGGGTTACAAGGCATTAAAGCAATATTGTCCAAATTTAGTGAACATAGCAGAACTTTTGCCCCCAATCTTGCTGCAGATATCGCAGCCTCACAACCTGCGTGCCCGCCACCCGCTACAATTATGTCAAACTTGTTTTCTAAATATCCCATAAATAGATTATACAACAAATGTAAATACATGTTATAATCTATTTATGAAGAAAATTTTTATTAGTTGGATAGTATTTTTAAGCGTAATAATCACCTCAATAACACCTGTATTTGCAGAAAGTTATGACTACGTCGGCGGTAGTTTTGATTGGTTGTATTTATCAAATGTTGAAAGAAAAGACAGAGTTCAGGAAATATTTAAGATAATGTTTCCTAAAGGTTACGTTACCAATTTCCCAAGAGGATTCTTAAAGCAGAAACTCAAAAACTATCTTAAAGACGTAAATCATGAAGCGCACTATGAGGCAGTTTGTGCAGGGTATACAAGATATCGTGATGTTGATTTACAACCGTTTTTTGCAGGAAAATCTAAATTTGTATATATGTATGCACTTCAATATACAAAATCGCCGCAAAAAACTTTCTATTATGATGCAATGGGCAGACTTAAATTCATAGATTTTAGATATGGCGGTTATCCTGAATGCCCTTATTATACAAAGAAATATGCAATCAACGGAAAACTTGTCAGAGCAATGTATCTTCAAGCTCCTGATACTATGTATATATTTTCTGACAAGGGCTCATTTATTGGTGTAAAATACAGAAACAATGTTTACGGTTTTAATTATACAAAATAAATTTTGATAATTATGTATAATTATCTCAAAACTTAATCTAAGTCATATTTTAACATTGAAATAGTTTCAACACCTGATTTTTCTTTGATTTTTTGAGCGCCCTTTAGAGGTGTTAATTCTATAATAAAGGCAGCCGCTTCAACTTTTCCGCCTGCTTTTTTAATAAGGTTGCAAGCAGCGCAAGCTGTACCGCCTGTTGCCAGTAAATCATCTATTACTACAACGTTTGAACCTTCTTCAATGGCATCTTTGTGCATATGGATGGTATCTGTTCCATATTCTAATTCGTATGTTTCACTAATTGTTTCTGCAGGAAGTTTGTTCGGTTTTCTAATCATCACAAAACCTGCACCAAGTCTTAACGCAAGAGGCGCACCAAAAACAAAACCTCTTGATTCGATACCTGCAACGTAATCAATCTTTTTATCTTTAAACTGTTCATACAAATAATCAATCATTTCTTTGAATGCTTCAGGATTTTTCACCCCTGTTGTTATATCAAGAAACTGTATTCCCTCTTTTGGAAAATTTGGAACTTGTCTTATTGTATTTCTAACTTCTTCTAATAACATATTTCAACCTCATGTAAATTATCTGCTAAACTTTTATTGAACAACCATACTCTGTTCTTCTTCAACGATTAAGCCGTGTGTTGTTTTACCCCAATTCATGTCTTTTGGTCTAAACAAGATTTTTGCACAAATATATAAAACCATAGGAAACCAAATTATAAGCATATATATTGCAGTATAACTTGCTTGAACAAAGGCATCCCATCTTTTCATAAAACCATATCGTCTCAAGCTGTATCTAATTGCAAAAAAGAAACCAAATGCAACAGCAAATGAGATAATGACTGAGGACATAAGTTCATTGTGTATACCAATTCCCGGCTTATGAGTGAGAACTTTAAATCCTCTTATTAATAACTCAAATAAAAACCATAATGGCATAATGAACTGAGTTATATATATAATCATATCAAGCTTTGCCCTTAAAGACATTTTCTTTGAAAATACTGCTTGGAAGAAATATTCAAGGTATCTTCTTATTGTACCTTCAAGCCATCTTCTGCGTTGTCTGAATAGCGGTACAATATATTTTACACCTTCTTCGTTTACAACTGCATCTAAGCAGTAACGTACGTCCCATCCTTTGATATGAAGTCTTGTTGCCATATCAAGGTCATCAGTTATTGTATAATTGTTCCATCCCCCGATATCTTCAAGAGCTTTTCGTTTTATCAATTCCCCGTTACCACGAAGTTCAACTGCACCTTTAATTGCATCTCTACCCACCTGAAGATATGTATCTAGGGTATATTCATTATTCTGACACTTTGTAAGAATATTTGTATCAGCTTCTCTTATAACTTTCCTTGCCTGAACAGCCCCAACATCTTCAGGTGCAAGATTAGGAATAAGCTTTGATAAAAAGTCCGGTTCAACAGTTGCATCTGCATCAAATACTAAAATTGCATCTCCTTTGGCTATTGCTAAGGCATCATTTAGTACGGCTGATTTGCCGGGGAATGCACCTTTTTCTCTGTGTAAATACTTAACATTATCATATTTTTCTGCTAAATTTTTTATTACGCCTAACGTGTTATCTTCACTTCTGTCATCAATTAATATTATTTCAAAATTAGGATAAGCCATATTTCTTATGTTGTTAACAGTGTGCTCAATGACAGATTCTTCATTGTGCGCAGGAATCATCACTGACACAAACGGGCGATAAGATGTGTCGGGCTCAATCGGATTCTTTCTTAATTTACGTTTATTATGCCAAATTGCCAGTGAATTATACACCCCATACAATGTCATAAAGCACAAAAGTATTATTAAGCCTCTAATTGTATCCACATGGTATTGAAAGACATAAATAAAAGTCCATAATGCTGATAGTATCGTAAATAAAAGTATTCTCTCTTTCATAATATCCCTAATTCTCATTAGAATCATATCAAAAAATAACATTAAAAAAAAGCATTTTTACGGGATTTTTAACGTATGGTTACAAATAGGTTACGGTTTTATTGCTCTTATAAATCCGACTTTTGCGCCCAAATTTTCATTCATCCATACAAAACCGTGTTTCTCTAATATTTTAGTTATTTGTTCGTGGCCAAGGTTATGCCATTCAACAAAAATTTGCTTTATGTTTTTTAATAAACCTGATTTGTCTAAATCTTTAAAACATTCATATTCAGCGCCCTCAATATCCATTTTTAATACGATATTAGAGTCGTTGTTTTCATTAATAATTTCTTTTAGAATCTCTGAAGCACGTCTGGTTTCAATTTGTACTCTGTGTAATTTATCTGATTTTATCGGTTGAGCAAAGTCTGAAAGGAATGTATTTATTGCCGATGCATTAATATCATTAACCTCATCCGTTGATACTCTACCGTTTTTACTGTACCAAGCAGTTGGGTATAGTTGAATTTTATTTTTAAGTTCGGGATTGAGTTCAATATTTTTTAGTGCAACTTTATAAACCTCAGGAAAAGGCTCATAAGCATACACTTTTTTTACATTAGATAATTTTGCAGCAAACAGAGTTGAGTCCGCAACATTCGCTCCAACATCAATAAATATGCAGTCATTTAATCCGCCAAATTCGTAGTCTTTTCTTCCGAACACTTCAAAGAAACCGATAAGATTAACCATTTTGGAAAATTTTATCCCATCAAATTCAATATAATCATCAAAGTCATCCCACTCAAGTGGTATGCTTACCTGAAAAACGGCTCCTTTATGTCTATATTGTTCAAATTTAGGCATTTTAAGTTCTATTGTTTTCCTATTCTCTTATAGTAATCTTCAATGAAGCCTGTATTGAATTTGCCGCTGATAAATACTTCGTCTTCAATGATTCCTTGATGGAACGGAATAGTTGTACAAATACCTGTAATGACATATTCTTTCAAAGCTTGATACATTCTGCGTCTTGCTTCATTTCTGGTTTCACCCCAACAAATCAATTTCCCAATCATAGAATCATAATATGGAGGAATAGAATACCCCGGATAAACATGAGAGTCTACTCTTATACCAAATCCTCCCGGAGCAAAGTATCCGTCAATTTTTCCGGGACAAGGCATGAAATCTTTTTCAGGGTTTTCTGCATTGATACGACATTCAATTGCGTGTCCTCTTAGTTTAACGTCGTTTTGGCTGTAGCTAAGTTTTTCGCCTGCTGCAACTCTTATCTGTTCACGAACAATATCTACTCTTGAAATCATTTCTGTAACACAGTGTTCAACTTGAACACGAGTATTCATTTCCATGAAATACCATTTTCCGTCGTGATCAAGTAAAAATTCGCAAGTCCCTGCACCTTCATAATTTATGGCTTTTGCAGCTCTAACTGCTGCAGCTCCCATTTCTTGTCTTGTTTTTTCATCAATCGCAGGAGAAGGGGCTTCTTCTAACAATTTTTGGTGACGTCTTTGAATAGAACAATCACGTTCACCTAAGTGAATAACATTTCCAAAGCTGTCGCCAAGAATTTGTACTTCAATATGTCTTGGATTTTCCAAGAATTTTTCTGCGTAAACATCAGGATTTCCAAAGAAATTTTGAGCCTCTTGTTGACAAAGATTTAGATTAGATTCTACATCTTCGTCAGAACGACAAACTCTCATTCCCTTGCCGCCGCCGCCTGCAGTCGCTTTAAGGATAATAGGATAGCCAACCTTGTTTCCAAAAGCCATAACTTCTTCGGCTGTTTTTACAATACCTGTTCCGGGAGTTACAGGAACATCGTTTTCAATCATTGTTTTACGGGCAGTTGCTTTATCTCCCATTTTTTTCATAGCATCAGATGTTGGTCCGATAAATTTCACCCCGCTTTTTTCGCAAATTTCTGCAAAATCAGCACGTTCTGATAAGAAACCATATCCCGGATGGATTGCATCAGCGCCTGATACACTAGCAACTGACATGATTCTTCCGATATCCAAATAACTTTCGCTGCTTGGAGCAGGTCCGATACAATATGAATCTGTTGCTAATCTTACGTGTAAAGATTCCGCATCAGCAGTTGAATAAATCGCTACGGTAGGAATACCTAATTCTCTGCAAGCTCTTATTACTCTAACTGCAATTTCACCTCTATTTGCTATTAAAACTTTTTTAAACATATCCCATATCCTTTTACTTCGGCTTATTAAAAAAGGCAGACGTATTCACATCTGCCCTTTAATACTTTATTCTACGTACATAATCGGTTGACCGTATTCAACTGTCTGACCGTCTTCTACGCAAATTTCAACGATTTTACCTGAAAATTCAGATTCGATTTCATTCATCATCTTCATAGCTTCAACAATACAAACAACGTCACCTGCCGATACTGTATCACCAAGTTTTACAAATGGCTCAGCATCAGGAGATGGTTTGCTGTAAAAAGTTCCGACCATTGGTGAAACAATGGCATTACCTTTTTTCTCTTCAGATTTTGCCTCAGCAGGAGCTGATGATGTTGCAGCAGGTGTTTGAGCTATCGGTGCTGCAATAGGCATTGAAGGTGCTGCTATAACTTCAGGCAAATCTTTTCTGATTGTTATAGCTTGTTCTCCATCTTCCATTGAAATTTCGGTTAAACCGTTTTCTGCAATAATCTTTGCTATTTTTTCTATATAATCTGTATCAAATTTCATTATCTATCCTTTCAGTGAATGTGTTTATACTCTGTCTAAGTATTCATTAGAACGAGTATCAACTCTGATAACGTCCCCATTTGAAACAAAGAACGGAACGTTAACAACGGCACCTGTTTCTAATGTAGCAGGTTTAGTACCGCCTTGAGCTGTATTACCCTTTTCAGCAGGCGGAGTATCAACAACTTCTAACTCAACGTGAGCAGGAATATCAACACCAATGATGCTTCCATCGTGCATAAGAACCTGAACAATCATATTTTCTTTCAGATACTTAATTCCGCTTCCTATTTGAGCTTCTGTTAATTGCATTTGTTCATAAGATTCGTTATCCATCATAACGAAATCTTTTCCTTCTTTATATAAATATTGCATTTCACGTCTGTCTAAAGTAGCTTTTGCAACTTTTTCACCTGCTCTGAATGTTTTTTCAACAACTTGACCTGTTTCTACGTTTTTTAGTTTTGAACGTACAAACGCAGCGCCTTTACCCGGTTTTACGTGTAGAAATTCTACTACTGACCAAAGACCATTGTCTAATTGTAGTGTTAAACCTGTTTTAAAATCGTTTACAGAAATCATATAAGCTCCTTATTATGTTTATGAGTATACTATTTTAAACTGATGATAACATAAATATTTTAAATTTAAAAGAGAATGTTAAATTATTATATAAATATGTTAGTTATCAGAGTCCTGTCCTAATTTATACATCAATACACTTGCCGAAACGGATAGGTTGAGAGACTCCACTTTTTTATTCATTTCAATTGTTAGATTTTTGTCTGCAATACTAATTAGTTCATCTGATAATCCGTCTGCTTCCGAACCGAACATTACAACAGACTTGCTTGCAGGCTTCCAATCTTTAAACCATACACTATTTTTTGTTTTGGGTAATGTTGCAACGCACTCAAATCCGTTAATTATAGATTTTAGTTCACTTATTTTATCAATGTGAATAATATTTATTTTCCATAAATTACCAACTGCAGAACGCACGCATTTTGGATTATACAAATCAACAGTATTCCCGTATAAAATAATTGTATCAATGTTGAACGCAACAGCACTTCTGATTATTGTACCCAAATTCCCTGCATCCGATATATTCTCTAATAATACAACCTTTTTTGATTGTTTTAATTTATCAATATTATTTTTAAGCTGATATCCAACTCCAACAATGTCAGGCGCAGAATCAGTCGTAGAAATCTTTTTCAATACGGCTTTATTTGTCAAAATCAATTTATCGCTGATAAAGTCATATTCTTTGGCTTTATCGGATAAAACAAATACATATTCTAATTGTATCCCTGACTCAAATGCTTCTTTAACACATTTTTCACCTTCTAACAAAAATTTACCTGTTTCAGTTCTGTATTTTTTTTGCTGAAGTTTTACCGTATCCTTTACTAAATTATTGTTTATTGCCGTAATTTCCACTATTTTACCTCAAATTTTGAAAGCCATTCTTTTTCAATATCTGTAAGCATATCATAATTTATCAGATTATTTTCATAACACATATTTGTAAATGATTTTATAACACCATTTTCCAGATAACAAGAATTTTCTAATCTTACCCCAAACATTTTTTCATTATATAATCCGGGTTCAATTGTAAAACACATGTTATTTTTAATCGGGGTTTTTGCGATTTCATTTTTACTCAGATTAGGAGGTGCTTCATGGACACAAACCCCTATACCGTGCCCTAAACCGTGAGAAAATACAAAACCTTCAATTTTATTTTTATCAAGATATTCTCTTGTGAATTTATCAATATCAAAACCTGATGTTTTACCTTCTGTTACAGGATAATTGAAAGCATTTAAAAACATTTTTAATACAGTTGTATAAACTTCTTTTTGTTTCTCGGATGGTTTTCCTTTAACAAAAACTCTTGTAATATCGGTAGCAAGACCGCCATCATAATACCCGCCGCAATCAATCAGTATCAAATCACCGTCTTGCACAATTTCTTCTTTCGAAGACTTCATATAATGAGCAAGAGCTGAATTTTGATTTCTTGCAACTATTGATTTAAAACTGAGCGATTTTGCACCATATTTTTTAAAATTCTTTTCCAATTCTTTATCAATATCATATTCCGATAAATTATTGTTATTTAAAATAAAATCTCTTGTGTCCGTTAATGCCTTATCTGTCATTTCAAAACAATATTTTAAATGTTGGATTTCAGAAATATTTTTTATGGATTTCATAAATTTAACCTGCGAATCAGCAATAACAGGATTTG
This sequence comes from uncultured bacterium, assembly GCA_900313115.1. Classification (GTDB taxonomy): domain Bacteria; phylum Cyanobacteriota; class Vampirovibrionia; order Gastranaerophilales; family Gastranaerophilaceae; genus UBA2883. The sequence continues at coordinate 48,053 of OMPX01000053.1, read as the reverse complement.
TTATCTTTGAAAAATCATACGCATTTATTGTACTTTTATCAACAAGCAATCCGCAGTATTCCTGATTATAAAACTCGTTTAGAGGTTTTACTTCAAAATCAACATTACCTTTAATTTCTGCATTTGTAAACAAAATAACCCTATCATTTTGAACCAATAATTTACCATCAATCTTTACGGCATTTTGCTGGGTGAAATCACGTAAATTACAAATATATGAAATTTCTTCAGAATTAGTAATCAAAACAGGCTTTTTTAATTTTTTTATTTTCTGAGAAAAACTTTCACCTGCCAATTCTTCTGAAATAACAGTCGCACAAGCCTGTTTAAACAAAAAAGCATCTTCAAAAACATCTGTTTCTAAAAGTTTTACTTTTACATTAATAACTTTTAACAATGTTTCAAGATATTCTAATCTTTTTTGTGAAACTTTTTTTGCGACAATTCCAAGAATTGAATCAGGCTTTATATTTTCGCAAATAGCATCGTCTTGTTTTTGACCTAATTCTAACTTAACAACTTTTACTTTATCTGAATCGACTTCCTTATCTGCCTGAGTATGGTATCTCCCGTCGACAAAAAGCAAGGCTTTTCCATCCGGACACAAAAGAGAATCTCCTGTGTCTCCGGTAAAGCCTGTAAGTTTGTGACAAGAATTTTCTTCTATGGGAGCATACTCCAACAGAAATTGATTCGTTGTATTAACTAATAAGTAATCTACATCCAATAAACTGAGGTCTATCACTGTAATTTCCTTTATTTACCCCATTTACCCCATTTACCACTATGCTTCTTTTTTATCAGTTAACTTGATTAAGTGCCATCCGAATTGAGTTTCAACGGGAGCAGAAATTTGACCTACTTCAAGAGCGAAAGCTGCATCTTCAAAAGGTTTAACCATCATACCTCTGCCAAAGAATCGTAAATCACCGCCATCTCTTTTTGATGGACATAATGAATATTCTTGTGCTAACTCGCCAAAATCTGCACCATCATTTAACTTTGCTAACAAATCATTAGCTTCTTCTTCTGTTTTAACCAAAATATGACTTGCTCTAACTTTTTCCATTGTATTCTCCTTATTTAATATAACAACTAAATTTTATCACAAATTCAACTTACTCAACATCAATAAACTTATGAACCTGAGGAATAAGTCTTACGTGTTTATATTTTCTTACAAATTTTTCAAAAACTTCCATCATACAATCAGAATTTATAGAAAGTTTGTCCTCCTGCATACGAGGCTGAAGTATAATTTCAAAATCATATCTTTTTGCTAAATCAACCGTAGCGGATATTTCATCATCAGAAATATTGTCATCGAACACAACTTTTGCAAAACTATTATTATTTGCAACCGAAAAATATTCTCTTGTTTTATTTTTAGTTACTTTTACAACATTGAAAAATTTTTCGTGCAGCTCAAATGCATTCACAATACCTGAACAACTAGGGAGCTTAATGTCCGCTGCTAAAATATCTGTTAACGGCAAAATCTCTTTTGCATTATCGTCAATCGTTGCATTTGTTTCCAGATAATATTTTATATTTAATTTTGGCATAAATTCCTTTAAAAAATCAGCCCAAATAAGTGGTTCTCCACCTGTTAAAGATATTGAGTGTGTCGATTCCAAATCAAAATTTTCTTTCAGATAACTAACTAATTCATCAGGTTCAAATTCAAAAAACGTATTTTTATCATTAATATTTGTCGGATAAAAATCCGTATCACAATAGCAACAATTCAAATTACACGCGCAAAAACGAATAAAAATTTGTTTTGAACCGATAAACGGACCTTCTCCCTGAATAGAAGAAAATATTTCTTTTACTTTTGCTTTATTTTCATTTTTCATAGATATATATTATCACGAGATAGAAATACTGTGCAAACCTTATTTAAAATATTTAAATTAAATTATCTTTACAAATTAGCAATAATATAAAATAAAATTACTTTATATAAGCATAAGTAGTGTGTAATATAGGAGATTTCTCTATGTGTGATCCGATGTCAATGCATAATCAGTTTGTTCAACAAAATATTAACAATCAAATTATGCAAGATCAATTTAGATTTATTCAGGAACAAAATGATTTTACAAATCAACAACTGCTAAACAATGTTATTCAAAGAACTAACAGACCCGTTTCATTAACACCTGTTATAAAACTTGCAGATTCGCTAAAAGCCAAATTTGCAAAAAAATACCATCCTGAAAAAGACACAGTGGAATTTAATAACACAAAGAAAGAAGTTAAAATCCCCGGCATCAATGCTCCCGGAATACACAGAGATGAAAAAGGTGTAATTGACGGAATCATTGGCGGTATGACAGAAGACGGAAACTTTATTCACGTATCTCCTGCTGATGACAGAATTGGTGGAAGAACAGCAGACGGCAAAATGTGGGACGGTGTAAAAGTTCAAAAACCTGAACCAAAAATTCCCGGAATCAATGCTCCCGGAATACACAGAGGTGAAAACGGTGTAATTGACGGAATCATTGGCGGTATGACAGAAGACGGAAAATTTATCCATGTATCACCTGCTGATGATAGAATCGGTGGAATGACAAATGATGGGAAACTTTGGGACGGGAAAAAGAACTAAGCGGCTCAACAAATAAACTTATATTAAATTAGTGTACTTTTATTTTCGTTGCTTCTTTTTATTTGATACTTTTTTATCAGTATTGAATGTTGAGTCATTTGCCGTAATGTTTTTTATACCGGCATTATTATCATTTAAATCTATCGTTATGGTTTTTCTCTGTTTTTTATTTAATTTTTTTTGATTTGCGGAATCAGCTTTTCTAAGAGCTTTATCTTCTTCTGCAGCTTGGCGAGCTTGTTCTTTTAGTTTTTTATTTTCGGTATTTAGTTTATCTTTATCTAAATCCAGCGAAATTTGATTTTCTACAATATTTTTACCGATAGCCTTTTCTAAATTTGCTCTTGCGCAATTATACTCAAATAGAGTATTGTAATATTTTAATTCGGCATTTTGAAGCTGAACCTGTGCTTCTTTTAATTCAACAGGATCTCCAACTCCAACTTTATATCTGCCAAATGATAATTCATAATTCTCTTTTGCTTGTTTTACATTCACTGTGGCTACCGGAATTTTATTTTTCTTTTCCCTTAGCATATAATATGCATTTTGAATTTCTAAATATATATTATTTTGAGTATTCATTGCATTTGCTATTTCTTTTGAATGGAGAGTCTTTGCCTCTTTTATTCCTTCTTTTAGCATCATTGCGTTAAATGTCGGAAAATTCAAATATGCCCCAAAGTTATAACCGTGGTTTGACGTAAAACTTTTACCACCAATTTCGAACTGACCTTCAACAGATAACTGAGGAGCCCAAGATTTTTTTACCAATTGAAGATTTTGTCTGGCTGTTTCAACTTTTACATTCGCCAATTTATAATCAGGTCTTGATTCTTTTGCTATTTCTACAGCTCCGTCTAATGTAACAGAGCAAGGATTATATTTTAAAATATCATTGATATTATAGCGCATCATATACGGCAAACCCATTGTGTTATTTAATTTTGCCATAGCAATATCGACAGCGTTTTCTGCCTCAATTAGGTTTAATTTTGAATTACTTAAATTGACCTGTGCAATAGTTAAATCTACCTTCGGTTTTGTTCCTGCATTGTAATATGCTTTTGCCTGATCATAAAATAATTCGTAGCGTTTAACCATCTCTTCCGCAACTTTTTTCTGTTCAATGACAAATAGCACATTGTAATATGCATTTTTAACATCACAAATAACATCATTGATGGTTTCTGTCAGCATTATTTTATACTGCTCATTTTCTAATTTCTTAATGGTTACCTGATTTTGGGTGATGCCGAAGTCATATAACATTTCTGATAATGAAATTTGACCTAAAGTATAATAATTGTAAACGAGAGCTTTTCCAAGAGCATCAGCAAGTTGAAGCTGTCTTATTCTTGTATATCCTGTCTGCCAAGATATTTGAGGAAACCAATTTGACCATGCCTGTTTAATTCTTGAATCAGATGCAAATACGTCCTGAATAGCTGCTTGTATTCGTGGATTGTTCCCTAGTGCCAATTTTAGACAATCATCAAGAGTAACATCTAATGTATTTTGTACACTTCCGTGAACGGTAACATTACTTTTATTATCAATAACAGGTGCTACTAAATCGCTATCGGGATACTCATCTTTTGTGAACGACTTTCCTAACTCTTCTGCAAAAACAAAGTTGGAAGATAACAAGAGAACGGATAAAACTAATGATAAAACTTTTTTAATCACCGTTTTTTCCCCCTCTTAATTTTTTAATTTCTTCTAAAATTTGATTTTTAAGCTTTTTAGTCAATTCAATAAAAAGACCAAAATATTTATGTAAAAATTCTTTTAGTCCGCCGTTTTGAGCCCATTCTTTCATTTTATTTACACAAACAAAGAATGCAGGAACTAAAATACTGCCGATAAATGAAACTGCTATCATACCGCCAAATACAGTCATACCGATAGAATGTCTGCTCCCTGCTCCGGCACCGCTTGCAGTAATCAAAGGAACAAGCCCTAAGATAAATGCAATATTTGTCATCATAACGGCTCTGAAACGTAATGTTGCTGCCTGCATAGCTGCTTCAATATAATTCAGCCCATTTTTTTCCATTGCATCTTTTGCAAACTCTACAATCAAAATAGCTTGCTTCGTACCTAAACCTACCAACATTACAAGACCGATTTGAGCATATAAGTCAAGTGTGTAACCTGATACATATTGGAAGAACAACGCACCAACAAGTGCAATAGGAGAAATTAGCATAACGGCAAGCGGTAATGTCCAGCTTTCATATAATGCAACAAGGAACAAATAAACAAAAGTTAATGCCAATGCCAAAATCGGACCAATTTGCCCTGCTGATTCTTTTTCCTGCAGTGAAGTACCTGACCATTCATAACCCATATCCCTGCTTAAATACTTGTCAGATAATTCTTCCATTTCAGCCATTGCCTGCCCAGAACTGATATTGTTTGCAGGCTGACCGTTTATCATTACGGCAGGGTACATATTATATCTTGATATTGTATATGGGCCTGTAGTATCTTCTAATTTTACTAAAGCTGTAATAGGAACCATTCCGCCATTTCTGTTGCGAACATATATTCCTTCTAAGTTTCTTTTTTGCTCTCTGTATTGAGAATCTGCCTGAATATATACACGATAAACACGCCCAAATTGGTTGAAGTCGTTTATGTAGGATGAGCCTAATTGAGCTGCTAATGTCGTATAAATATCTGCAATGTTTACCCCAAGTGCCATTGCTTTTTCATCATCAACCGTCACTTTAATTTGCGGTAAAGTCGCTGTGTAGGTTGAGAAGATTTTAGAGAATTTTGGATTTTTACCAATTTTTCTCAAGAAATCTTGGGAAACATCATATAATTCTTCAGGTGTTCTGTCACCTTTATCTAATAATCTGTACTCAAACCCGCCAAACATACTCATACCTGTTATAGCAGGAGGAGCAAATGTTGCAGTAGATGCTTCAGGAAAATGTCTGTATCTTCCGTTTATTTTTCTTGCTATAGCGTTTAATGATTTTTTTGAACTTTTACGTTCAGCCCATTCATCAAGCTCTGATACAATAAGAGCCATATTCTCGCCATTGAAACCTGATATTTCTAACACACTTTTTACACCGGGAATTGTAGATATATATTTTACAATCTCTTGACCGACTGCATCAGTTCTGTCTAAAGAAGAACCGTCTGGCAACTGAATTTGTGTAAATAATGCACCTCTGTCTTCATCAGGCAAAAAGCCCTTTGGAATTATTGTGAACATAAATACAATAAATAGTAAGAATAAACCTAATAATTTCACGGTGTTTTTTGGTCTGTCAACAAAGTATTTTACAACATTTAAATATTTACCCTTAATTGAATCAAACCAATCATCAAATTTTTGGATAAATTCAAAGTCAGCTTTTTCTGTGCCTTCTTTCAAAATCATTGAACATAATGCAGGGGACAATGTGAGAGCAACTAAGGTTGATAAACCGATAGAAGTAGCCAAACATAAACCAAATTGTCTGAACATCTGACCTGTAATGCCTCCCATAAATGAAACAGGAACAAATACCGCCATCAATACCAACGATGTTGCGACAACTGCACCAAAAACTTCTTCCATAGTAATTTCTGTTGCAGTTTTTGGATCTTTACCCTCCTGAATATGTCTTTGGGTATTTTCCAATACAACAATAGCATCATCTACAACTAAACCTACTGCAAGTACAAGACCGAATAATATCAACAGGTTCAGAGAAAAACCTATTGCACCCATAAAAATGAATACCCCAATCAGCGAAACAGGAATTGCACAGAACGGAATAAACGCAGCTCTTGCTGTACCTAAGAATAAATAAGTAACTATACTTACAAGTAAAATAGCAAGCAATATTGCACTAATAACTTCGTGAATTGATTCTCTTACGAATAGGGTATTATCATATTGAACTGCCCAAACCATATCAGGCGGGAATGATTTAGCAATAACCTTCATTTTATCCTGAATTTTGTTTGCTAAGCTGATAGCATTAGCATTTGGCAATTGTGAAACAGATATAATTGCCATTTTTAAACCGTCAACACGGGAAACTGAAGTATACGTATTAGCCCCTAATTCAACTCTTGCAACATCTTTAATTTTAACATTTGCCCCGTTTGCATCTGATTTAATTACAATATTTTCAAATTCTTCAACGGTTTTTAGACGACCTTTTGTTTTGAGGGTGAACTTCATCATTTGAGGATTTTTCATAGGTTGACCGCCCAAGTCACCTGCAGGAGATTGGAGGTTTTGAGATTGAATGGCAGCAGATATATCCGTAGGAGAAATTCCTAAGCTTGCCATTCTGTCAGGCTTTAACCATATACGCATAGCATATTCGCCAGCGCCATATACATTTACTTCCCCAACTTCTCTGATACGTTCGATTTCGTCTTTTATGTTTCTTATCGCATAGTTTGCAAGATATAATGAATCATACGTTCCGTGTGGAGAACGCAAAGACATCATCAATACCCCGGGTCCACCTGTTGATTTACGAACAGTTAAACCATATTTTCTAACTTCTTCAGGCAAACGAGGAGTTACTAACTGTAATTGGTTTTGGACGTTAACCAATGCCATATCAGGGTTCGTTCCTACTGCAAAATATATTGTCAATTTATACTGACCGTTCATTGAATCTGATGACATATAAATCATATTGTCAACACCGTTGACCTGCAATTCAATAGGCGCAGCAACGGTTGATGCAATTACGTCAGAACTCGCACCTGCATACGTAGCTGATACAATAACTTGCGGAGGAGTAATTGACGGATATTCTTCGACAGGAAGATGTACTAAAGTAATCAAACCTGCAAGTATGATTGCAAGTGAAATTACTATAGCTAATTTAGGTCTTCTGACGAATAAATTCCCTGCCATTACTTACTACCCTTTAAAATCCTTTTTATCTTATTAAAAATTCTTACAAAAATATTAGGCTTCTTTTGTGGTTCAGGAGGAAGATAATCAACGATTTTTGCAGGTACACCCGGAATTATCTGTTGCAAACCGCCGACAGCTATTGTATCGCCTATATCTAAACCTGATTTGACTAATGTATAGTCGCCCTTGTGTTCTAAAACTTTTATATAAGTAAGAGTTGGGACTCCCTTTTTATCAACTTTATAAACATACTTACCTTCTTGGTTTTCCTGAATAGCTTTTGTCTTGATGACAGGTGTCGGATCTGTTTTATTAGAATAAATTATAGCTCTTCCGTAATCACCTGCCATTAAACGATATCCTTCATTTGGGAAAGTTGCACGAAGGGTGATAGTCCCGCTTGCTTCATCAATTTTGTTATCAAAGAAGTTTTGTTCTCCGTAAAATTCATACTTTTTACCATTGCTGAATATATATTCAACTCTGCGTTTTACATTTGCTGAACCGTCAATTCTTGCTAACTCGTTAAAATCGTTTGCCTCCATAGGAAAGGTAACATACATTGGATTCATACTGTATATAGTTGTTAAAGAACCCGCATTCATTCTTACATAGTTCCCTACCGTTACCGTAATCATACCGACTCTGCCTGAAACAGGTGCTTTAACCTTTGTATAACCAAGATTTCTTTTTGCATCGTTATACACACTTAATGATCTTTGGTAATCTGCCCTGAATGAATCACGCTGAGCTACGGCGTTATCATAATCTGCCTTTGCAATATAATCTTTATCTACTAATTGTTTTGCTCTTGCACTTTGTTTATCGTAATAGACTTGTTTTGCTTTAGCACTCTTTACATTAGCTTGAGCTTGTTGGAGGGCATATTGATACCCTTGAGGTTCAATTTCAAAAAGAACCTGACCTGCTTTTACAAAATCTCCTTCTTTAAAATAACTGCGCATTAAGTATCCGTCAATTCTTGCCTCAACATTAACCTGATATTTTGAAACAACACGTGCCGGCGATTCATAGCTTTTTATAATATCTTTTGAACCGACTTTCTCAACAACAATTTCAGGCATTGCAACTTTTTGCATATTTACCTTTTGCATATGGGTATTAAACAAGGTTATTAAATATCTTGCTAAAATCAACCCAAATACCACACACACAATTATAGTAATTCGTTTTCGCATAAGCTCTCCGTTATGAATATTCACAGAGGTTTTATATTATAGTGATAGCTATATATACCTCATCCCTAAACTAATCTACAACATTAATATAATAAATTAAAAATAGAAAAATGTACATGACTTAAAAAATATAATCATTAGACAATTGGACTATTTTTTGAATATTTATTCATTTACAACAATAAATATTAAGTATAAGATTGAGTTATGTTTTTAAAAACCTTATATCAACATATTAAATTTTTATACAACAAAACATTTTCTTCAAAATATATTGTAAAAGGCAAATGTAAAGCCTGTGGGAAATGCTGTCGTTCTATTGTTTTTTACGATGGCAATGAACTAATTAAAACAGAAGAACAGTTTGAGAAGGCAAAATTAAAAAACAAACGAATGAATATGTTTGAAATTTCAGGAATAGACGAAACTGATGGGGCTTTAACTTTCAAATGTAAATCTTTAAAAGATGATGGAAAATGTGGAGCTTATTGGATACGCTCAATGTTTTGCAGAGAATATCCGTTCATTATTCCTGATTTTATTAAGAATAACGGACAAACACTTGAAGGATGCGGATATTCATTTAGTGTAAATAAAGAATTCAAAGAATATTTACACTAAAACTTGAGAATGGTAAAATTTTATTATAGAAAATCCGCTATCATACAAAATAGGAGCTTGACATGAAATTAAAATATTTAGGACACAGTGCTTTTGAAATTGAAACTTCAAACGGAAAAATATTGATAGACCCGTTTTTGGTAAAGTGTCCTGATTATGATTACTCAGGAACAACTGACATTTTTGTGACGCACGGGCACGCTGATCATTTGGGAAAAGCTCCGCAAATTGCAATGAAAACGGGTGCTCTTATCACCGCTGTTTTTGAATTAGCAAAATATTGTGCAAGATATGGTGTTAATGTAAATGGGATTTCTGTCGGAGGGTGGATAAATTTTGACTGGGGTAAAGTAATTGCAATTCCTGCGTTCCATTCAAGCTCTACCGATGATGGTGTTTATGCAGGTTGTCCTGTCGGTTACTTATTTGAAATTGAAGGGAAAAGAATTTTTCACGCAGGTGATACTTGTCTAAACTCTGAAATGAAAGTCTTAGGCGAAGTATATAAACCTGATATTGCAATTTTACCTATTGGAGGACATTTTACAATGGATATTGAAAATGCAACTATTGCTTCAGATTGGATAGGGGCAAAAACAATAATTCCTATGCATTATAATACTTTCCCTCAAATAAATGCAGATATAGAATTATTTAAGAAAAATATTTCTGCTAAGAATAAAACGCCATTAGTATTAAAATTTGAAGAAAGTGTAGAATTATAGGTAGCAGATGATGATTAAAAGATTTAGTAAGTATTTAATTTTATTATTATTAACTTTATGCATACAACAAAGTGCCTTTGCAAAAAATTCAAAAACGGATGATATTAAAGATTTTGATTATATTGCGCCATGTGTTGATGTCTTTGATGAATCTTATGATTATTATGATAATTTTGTTGCCCCTTGCGTAGATATAACTGAAGATACAGAGCGTTTCTATAAAGTTAGCTCTTTTTCGGGGATTGAGTATGAAGAGGATGACTTTAATGTTTTAACTTATTCTGAATCTGATAAAAAAATATATGAAAACGATGATTATAATTTTTATGAAGGGTATTCTACAAAAGACACAATAAAGCAAGAAAAAATTACATTTTCAGAAGATAATGAAGAAAAAGAAGAAAACTTAAATGAAATTACTTTTATAACATCAGCTCCAAAAGTTCAAGAAAAGCAAGTTAAAAAATTACCGAAAGAAATTGATTTAGAATTAAGTGATTCTGAAAAATTAGGTACGGTGCAGGCTGAACCAAAACAACAAAAAACTGCTAAAAATAATAAAATTGAAAAAAATTCGGAAGATACAGGTGTTGATAATAATCCTAATCTTTCAGCAATATCATCTGTAAAAGAGTTTGATGATAGTGAAGTTATAACAACTATAGGTGATTACAAAAAGAGTGAAGAAGATAACAATCAAAAAGCATCAGAAATATCAGAAATATTTGAAGCTGTAAAACCTGTAGCTGAAACCCAAAATGATATAAAAAATGAGAACAAATCTGAAAATAATAAAGAAATGGTGCTTGAACAAATTGATGAATCAATTATTTCTAATAGCATAGAATTACAAGAACAAGTTAAAAAAAATCTAAACCAAAATAACAAAGAAAATAAAAAAGTTAATAAAGAAATAACTTCCGAAGAACTTGTCAAAACAGTTGAAGAGCCAAAGATAGAAAGAGATAAAGAATTAGATATTATAAATGCCAAAATAAAGAAAAATAATACAAATATAGATTTGTATTATGCAAGAGCTGAACATTATCTAAATCGCCAAATGTATAATGAAGCATTAGAAGAATGTAATCAAATACTTGAGTTCAAGCCTATGTATGAAAAGGCGTATTATGCAAGAGCAGTCGCAGAAATGAATCTTGATAAAACTGAAGAAGCTCTTAAAGATTTAAAAAGAGCATTATATCTGAAAGAGTCTGATTACGCTTATGTGATGAGAGGCAATATAAAATATGAAAAACAAAATGATTTAAAGGGTGCTGTTGAAGACTATACAAAGGCTCTTGAATTTAACCCAAAATCAAAAGATGCGCTCATAAACAGAGCGGTTGTTTATGAAAAAATGAATAACCCTAAAGCAGCGCTTGATGATTATGAACAGTTGGCAGAAATCAATGGCGCAGACCCCGCTTCTCACTTGGCTCTGGCAGGCATGTATGATAAACAAAAAGAGTATGAAAAAGCTATAAGCCATTATAATAAAGCATTAGTGCTTTCAAATTCTGATGCGCCAATTTTGTACGCAATAGGTGTTGATTATATGAACCTTGAAGATTATAAATCTGCAATAACATATTTTTCAAAAAGTATCGCATTAGATAAAACAATAAGTTCAAATTATTCACAACGTGCGTATGCATATCAAAAACTTGGTGATGATGAAAAGGCTATGGCAGACTACACAAAACTGTTAGAGTTAGATCCTAAAAATGTTGCAGGGTATAATGCAAGAGCGCTGTTAAAAATGAAGAAACAAAACTACCAAGACGCAATCGCTGATTACACAATTGCTCTGACTTATGCAAAGCGCTCATCTGATATTTATTACAACAGAGGGATAGCAAAGTATGAAATGCAAGATATGGCAGGTGCCGTAAAAGATTTTACGAAAGCTATCTCTTTTAAACCTGATGACTCAAAGTTATATTTTAATAAGGCCGTCGTTGAAGAACAACTTGGAAACGATGATTCTGCCATAATCAATTACACAAAGGCAATTGATTTTAATCCAAAATGTTATCAGGCATATACAGCAAGAGGGCTTTTATATGCAAAAGACGGAAAAGATAAAAAAGCGCTTGAAGATATGAACAGTGCTATACTTATTTGCCAAACAGATGCTGATGCATACTATAACAGAGGTGTCTTGGCTCATAAGCTTAATAATAAAGAGCTTGCTTTGAGAGATTACAATAAAGCTATATCTTTAAATCCAAATCATTTAAAAGCTTTAACGAATCGTGGTGCTTTAAGATATGTCGTAAAAGATTATGAAGGCGCTATTGATGATTGTTCAAAGGTTATTGAGATGAACCCTGATGATGAAAGAGCATATTTTAACAGAGGAATGTCATATTATATGCTGAGAGATTACCCGAAAGCATATCTTGATTTTTCAAAGGCTTATGACCTAAACCCTGAAAATGAGGACACAAAAAAATATATGATGCAATCTAAAAAAATGATGATAAACTACAAAAACGTCGGCTAAAGACAGGGGTAAATAGGGGTAAATAGGGGTAAATAGGGGTAAATGTTGAACAGAGTTTGTAATTTATCGGTTAAAAAGAAAGGTTTAAAATGACAAAAAAGCTTGCAGTTGTTATAAACAGAAAAGCAAAATCTACAGAAAGTATAATTGAATCCATTAAATCAAATCTTGATAAAAATGGTATTAGTTATGATTTGTTGGATATTGATAATTTGAAAAATGGTTATGATTTGGTCTGCGCTGTAGGCGGGGATGGTACAGTTCTAAAATCATCAAGATTTTATGCGAAATATTCAACCCCTGTTATGGGTATAAATGCAGGCAGATTAGGTTTTTTATCCTTAATTACTCACAGTGATGCAAAATCATTGGGTGATATTATCAGAAATGAAGATTATAAAGTCAGAGAACGATTAATGTTGAAATCGGAAAATTTATCGGCTCTGAACGATTTTGTTGTGAAAGGACATTCTTCAATCAGAACATCAAAGTTTAATTTGTTTATCAATGATAAATTAGTCAGTGACTATATAGCAGATGGGATAATTGTTGCAACTCCAACCGGTTCAACGGCATACGGTTTATCAGCAGGAGGACCTATTGTCTATCCAAGATTGGAAGCAATGGTAATTGTACCAATTTGCGCACACACAATGACTGCAAGACCTCTTGTCGTTCCTGCAACCGAGAAAATTGTTATTAAAAGTACGGAAGATGTCCTTGATGTCTCTGCTGATGGTCAGGAAAAAATTACAGAACTAAAAGAAGTCACAATTGAACAATATGAATATAGAGCAAAACTTGCTTTCCCAAAAGATTATAATTTCTATCCTGTCCTGAGAAATAAGCTAAATTGGGGAGTTTCTCCTGTTTCTGAGGGGTAAATGATTAACGGTTACGTAACACATCAATAATTTTAGATTCGGTTAAACCTTTTTCATTTATTGCAATATTACCCCAACCTGCAAGTAAAGGTGTGATATTTGGGTATTTTTTGCAGGGTATTAAATTATTAGAATTATCATCAACAAAAAATGATGACAGTATATTCTTTTTATTCATATAATTGTTAATAAAATCTGCTTTTGTATCGTATTTAATTAGTTCATCTTTGCCGAAGATATCGCTATTGTCGATATTCAGTCCATACTGTTTAAGCCTGTATTCAATGGCTGTTTTATTCTTTTTTGATACGATTATCGGGGTGATTTTGTTGCTGTCGTACAAATTTTTTATTTCTTCAAAAAACTCAAACGGTGTTTCTAATTTATCCCAAAATTCGTGATAATTTTGCATTAAATCACTTCTTGCAGAATAATATTTTTCATCGAACATCTTTTCAGCTTTATTATTGCGATTATTCATAAATTTGTCATATTTTGACATAAGTTCGCTATCTGACAGATTTTCTTTTATTAAACTCATTAAATAGTAATATTGCCATGAATTATATACAAGAAATTTGAATCTATACAATTTTTGATATTCATTTTCATTAACGGGCTCAAAGTAATCAGTCCCACAAAAAGCATACCTGCATAGGATATAGGCTTCTTTTAATGTGTTAAACAAAACTCCGTCAAAATCTAAAAATACATAAGTCATATTTATGCCCTATAATAGCACGTATCCTGCACTTGCTGCAATAAGTATAACCTGTATTGCCGTAAAATATTTTTCAGTATGGTAAGTTGCCAATGCTCCGATTAAAAATGGAGATATACCAAAGGCAAGCATTAATAATTTAGATGCCGTTGATGGAAGAAACCATACTAAAATAATTGACAGGATTGAATATAATCCTAAGAAAACTGCTAGTGTAGCGCAATAATCTGACACAAATTGAGGTTTCTTTTTTCTGAATACAAAACATTTGCCATACACAATCATAGAGCCAAATATTATTGCATTTATTACAAATAAATATTTAAAAATTGTCATTAGCACGGTACACACTCCTTTACTTTTGAGTGCGAATTAAAAAATTCCCCAACTGTATTAAATACAAATTCTTTTTCGTTATCATATAAAACCATGTGATAACTATCGTATAAAATAATCATGTTTTTATCAGTTGATGAAATCCCCTCATAAACAACTTTTGCACTTTTTGTGCTTGTTAAGTCATCTTCTTTTGAGTGAATAAATAATATCGGTGCGGTAACTTTGCTCAGGCGTTTTTTATTTCTGACCTGTCTTGATAATTTTAATAGCTCAAAAATACACGTCATTGGAAAATCCATCATCCCGACATCACTTTTTTCTAACAATTTTTTTACAACAGCACGAGTTCTTTCGTTTTTAATTCCGTGCGGTTCACATTCAGGATAGGTGTAATAAAATCTGATGATACTTGACAATCCAATCGGTATAAAAATTTTATACCAAGGTAATCTCCAACCGTCTAAAAATAGTGTTGTAGAAAGCGCAACAATTCCTGAAACATCATCAGGATATTTTTCCGCAACGGCAACAGCTAAAACAGCACCTAAACACAAACCTGATAAATATACTTCATCATATTTACTCTTGAGTTCTTCAAATCTTTTGTATGCGTGATTAAGCCAATCTTGATATGTAACTGTATAAATTTCTTCTACTTTATCGCCGTGTCCGGGTAAACAATCACAATAAACATCGTAGCCAAGAGAACACAAAAATTGTCCGTACTTCTTCATCTCGTACGGACTACCTGTCATGCCGTGAAATAATAACACGGCACGACTCGTAGTTCTATCTTCATTTAATAGTTCAAAGTCTAATGACACGACTATTTATCCAATCTGCTAAACAACTGGTCAAACAAATCAATTGCCATATCAATTTCTTCATTAGAAATGTACAATTGTGGAACAAGTGTAATAATGTTCTTATAGAAACCACCGTTGTTAAGAACAAGACCACACTTCTTACCATTGTATGATAAGTCGCCCTTCAATCCTTCTTCTTGCATAGCATCACACAACTCTCTGTTTGGCGTGATACCGTCTTTTTGTGTTAATTCAATTCTTAATGCGAAACCGATACCATCAACATCACCAATTGATTTATATTTAGATTGTAAATATTTCAATCCGTTCATAAATCTTGCTGATTTGATAGGAATATCGTGTTCTAATTTCTTTTCATCTTCCTCTACGATGCTCATTACTTCATAAGCAGCTCTAACACCCATTGGATTAGAACAGTATGTAGAGTGAGCAGAACCAGGTGTGAACACGTCAGGTGCTACAAATTTTTCCTTAGCCCAGAAACCTGCCAACGGATTCATACCGTTTGTAATTGATTTTGCAAAAGAAAGAATGTCAGGTGTAACTCCATAGTTTTCAATAGCCCAAAGTTTACCTGTTCTGAACATACCCATTTGAACTTCATCAACACATAACATGATGTTATGTTCGTCTAAAATTTCTTTTAATTCTTTAAAGTACCATTCAGGTGGATTAATATATCCGCCTGTACCTAAGATTGGTTCGCAATAGAATGCTTTATATTCACATTCCCCTGTCTTAGGATCATAGTATGAATTGTATTCACTTTCAAACATCTTAGCTACTTGCTTAACGCAGAAGTGGTTACAAGAGTCACATTTCATACCGTATGGGCAACGGAAACAATATGGGAATGGGATAAATTGAGCTCTATCACCAAAGTGTCCATATTTTTCTCTGTAACGGAATGATGATGTCATACATGTTGCACCAATTGTTCTTCCGTGGTAACCGCCTTGGAACGCAAATACAGCATTACGACCTGTATAGTTTCTTATAACTTTTAGGGCATCTTCGTTTGCTTGAGCGCCACCTACGTTAAAGTGGATTCTGCCCTTTTCGCCAAATCTTTTATAGTTCATATCAGCCATTTTCTTTGCCAACATTGGTTTGTAATCATATAAATATTTTGGACAAAGTTGTGGCATTGTATTCATTTGATCTAATATTGCATCATTGATTCTTTGATTTCTGTAACCAAAGTTACAAGCTGAATACATCATCTGTAAATCTAAATAAGGTGTGTCATTTGAATCATACATATATGATCCTTCACAACCTGCAAAAACTTTTGGATCAGGAGAATAGTGAACTGTGTCACCGTATGAATCGTATTCTGCATCCATTTCTTTAATCTCAGCATCCGTAAGTCTTTTTTCTTCTTCTAAACAAATCATATTTTTTCCTCACTAAAATTTTTCTAAGGCAATTTATACCATGTGTAATTCAAAATAGCATATCCATTCTTAAAAGTAAATGGTCTCAGCTCAGACCATTAACTTTTGTAAATTTTTTATAATATTGACATATCAGTATAAAAGACCTGTGATGTATAGTCTGAATACAGACTATATAAGATATTTTTAAGAGCGGTATGGATATTTTTTTTGAAAATTTATCCATGACAATTAATCATCTATATGAATGATGAAACAACATGACTAATTTTGATATAGTAATTGTGGGAGATGTTGGCAATTTTTGCCAAGAGAGTTTGAGAGGAATTTAATTTATGTTACAAGATGTTTTTTATCCGCAAACTAATGGAGAATTATCAGATTCCATTACTCAGAATTGGACTGAACAGGCATTGGAATGTTACAACCTTGGTGGTAATTGTAAAATGTGTTCAATTTCAAAAGGAAACTATTCTTTTGTATGTCAAATGCCAAAAGTTGTAGAGGTTCTAAAATCTGTATATGGAGAACCTGTTTAACAGAAGAATTAAAACTGGAGAGATTATAAATTAAAGGGGAAAGCAAGGTAATTACCGGATTTGATGGTGCCATTTTTGTGGCACCTTTTGCTTTTATTAAATTAAATCTTTGTATAGTGGACTGAATACCATTTTGTATAGCTTTGTTGTAAATTTTCATATTTATTAATATAGAAAAATTTTCTGAATAAAATATATTTGTGTTAGACTAAACTTGTATAGACACATAAGAGGAGAAAAATATGGAAACATTATTAGCGTTTGCGCAGAGTAATGCTTTGATTATATCTACATCAATCCTTATTCTTGCGTATATTTTTATTGCTACCGAAAAAATTCCGAAAGTTACGGTAGCTTTATTGGGTGCTTCAGCTACATTGCTGCTTGGTCTTTTAGGTCAAAATGCAAAAATTGACGGAGTGCTTAATCAATTTTATTTTATAAATTATGTTGATTGGAATGTAATATTCTTGCTTGTATCAATGATGATAATTGTATCAATTGCAACAAGAAGCGGTATGTTTAATTGGGTAGCAAATGAAATGCTCAGAAAAACAAAAGGACATCCGAAAACGACATTATTTTGTTTAGCAGTATTTACGGCTTTTGCATCAGCATTCTTAGATAACGTAACTACTGTTATTCTTATTATGCCAATCACATTTGTTGTTGCGGAAAAATTGGATATAAATCCGATACCTTTCTTGATTACGGAAATTATGGCATCGAATATTGGTGGAACTGCCACACTAATAGGCGATCCTCCTAATATTATTATAGGTAGTGCTGCAGGACTTTCGTTCATGGACTTTATAAATGAATTAACAGGTATTGTTGTAGTTATTTTACTTGTAGTTGTGGGAATAATGACATTTATTTTCAGAAAGAAACTTGTTACAACACCTGAAAGAATGGAAGCGGTTGCAAATCTTGATAATAGTAACACAATTAAGGACAAAGGACTTTTAATTCGCTCTTTAGCTGTATTAGGTCTTGTTATTTTAGGATTTATAACACACGATATTACTCACATACAAACAAGTGTTTGTGCAATGGCAGGTGCAAGTTTCTTGCTAATCTTTGAAAAACCTACTGATATATTAACAGATGTTGAATGGAGCACTATCTTCTTCTTCATCGGTTTGTTTGTTATCATTGGTGGTTTTGAAAAAGCAGGCGGTATAGAGATTATGGCAAAATGGCTGATTGATGTAACTCACGGTTCTCAATCACTTGCATCAATGGTTATACTTTGGGGCTCAGGAATTTTGTCAGGTATAATTGATAATATTCCTTATACTGCTACTATGACACCTATGATTGCCGAAATCGCTGCAGTGAAAGGTCAAGCCTTTGCTCTTCCATTATGGTGGTGTTTATCATTAGGTGCTTGCCTTGGAGGAAATATGACTATTATCGGTGCAGCAGCAAATGTAATCGTTTCTGAAACATCTGCAGCAAAAGGACATCCGATTGAATTTATGAAATATCTTAAATACGGTTTTGGATGTATGGTTATTTCTCTAGTATTATCTTCCGCTTATATCTGGTTAAGATTTTTATAGGGGTAAATAACCGGGGTAAATGAGTAATCAATAAATATGTAAAATAACGACACAGATTTTGCAATCTGCGTCGTTATTTTTTTGTTGAAGAATCCTTCAATTTACAAATCAAGAATTTCTTTTGTACATTCCAGTGCAACATCTGTAACAAAATCCATATCATCTTTTTCAATAATCAATGGCGGATTAAAATAGATTACATCACCTAGTGGTCTAAGTAAAACACCTTTTTTTAGTGCTTTTTTATATATTTGATATCCTAATCTTAACTTTCCGTCAAAAGCCTCTTTTGAGTTTTTATCTTTTACAAGCTCAATTGCATTGATTAAACCTATATGACGGACTTCTCCTACATTTTTTAGTCCTAAAAATTTTTCTTTAATAATATTATTAAAATAAATTGCATTTTTTTGAGCATTTTCAATAATATTTTCATCTTTTAAAATATTTAAAACTTCTATTCCTGCCGAACATCCAAGCGGATTACCTGCATAGGTATGAGAATGCATAAATGCTTTTCCTGTTGAATAGTCGGCATAAAACGCATCATATATTTCCTGAGTAGTAACACATAATGACATTGGCATATATCCGCCCGTTAAACCTTTTGACAAACACATTATATCAGGTGATACACCTGCGTGGTCAAAAGCGAACATTTTACCTGTTCTTCCATATCCTGTAGCTATTTCATCTGCTATCAGATGAACATTGTATTTATCACAAAGCTCTCTGAGCTTCTTTAAGTACAACGGAGGATAAATCTTCATTCCTGCAGAACCTTGTAATAAAGGTTCAACTAAAATGGCACAGGTTTCTTTGCCATATTGTTCAAAAGTTTTTTCAGCATTTTTAAAACATTCACATTGACAGTTGTCCCTGTCTTTACCATAAGGACATCTGAAACAATCAGGCCCATTTACTCTGACTATATCCATCAATATCGGTTTATAGATTGAAGAATACAAATCACACGCACCAACGGATAACGCACCGATTGTTTCCCCGTGATACGCATCAGTTAATGCCATAAATCTTTTCTTTTGAGTGTTCCCTGTTTGCTGATGATATTGAAAACTCATCTTCATTGCCATCTCGATAGAGGCAGAACCGTTATCTGCAAAATTGAATTTACATAACCCTTTTGGCACAACATTCATCAATTTTTGACACAATGTAATAGCTGTTTTGTGGGTAAAATTTGCAAAAATAACGTGTTCAAGTCTGTCTAATTGTTTTTTTATAGCCTGATTTATACGTGGATTACAATGTCCTAAAAGGTTGCACCACCAAGAACTAACGACATCTTTGTAGCAGTTGCCGTCAATATCATATAAGTTTATTCCTTTTGCGTAATCTATAACAATCGGCGGTAATTCTTCATAGTCCTTCATCTGAGAACATGGATGCCATATATATTTCAAATCTTCTTTTGCCCAATCTGTCATTATTCAAACAATCCTTTCAAAATATTTTTATCTATATCTATATCTATTTCATTTTTCTTGACGGTTGAAACAACTTTATAGCCTGTCATTTTTTCAACCATTTCAAGATTATCTCTGTGCATAAAGCTTGATTTATCATAGTTATTGAGAACAAGTCCCTGAATTTTTATATCTCGTTTTTCTATATATTCCACCGTTGTAAGAACAGAATTTATGGTTCCGAGTCCGCCGTCTGCAACAATTAAGACATTTACCTCTAAATCTTTTATCAAATTCCACATAAGATATTTATCATCTTTTATCGGACAAGTTATCCCACCTGCGCCTTCAATTAACATGTAATCAAATTCTTTTGACAGATTTGCATAATCTGATTTTATTTTATTAATACCAATATTTACCCCTGCTCTTTTTGAAGCAAGGTGAGGAGAAACTGCTTCTTCAAAACAATACGAAAGACATTTTGCAGGTTCAATTTTAAGACCTGAAACATCAACAACGTGCTTGCAATCTCCCGGAATCATAATGCCGTTTTGCAAAATAGCGCCACTGAGAACAGGCTTGTAATATCCGCAGTTAAAACCTGATTCTCTCATTTTTTTTACAATCAATCCTGATATGTATGTTTTACCGATATCAGTACCTGTAGCGGTAATAAATAATGATTTTGTGTGTTTATTCATTAATTTATCTCCTATCCTTTATAATTATAACACTTCATAATCTATGGATATATTTATTTTGTTTATTGTATTTATAATTTTGTTGAATAATGTTTTACCAATATTTTTATGTTAGTTGTATAATGTATTTGTAGAATAAGGAAGAGGTATATAATGCAAAAAACACCCGTTAAAAAGAGTATTAAAACATTAGATTTTAATTGTGATTTAGCACAAGGATACGGAGTATATAAAAATACATCTGAATATGATTTTTTAGATTACGTTAGTTCTGTTAATATTTCTTGCGGTTTTCATGCAGGAGATCCGCAGACTATCAAAAAAGCCTTGCTAACTGCGAAAGAAAAAAATATAGTAATAGGTGCTCATATAGGTTTTGCCGATATTCAAGGTTTTGGCTATCGTGCGATGGATTTAAGCGACGATGAGTTGGAAGCTCTGGTTATATACCAAGTTGGTGCAATAATGTCTTTTGCTAAAGCATATAATCTTGAAATTGAACACGTAAGACCACACGGTGCTATGTATAAGAGAGCTGCTGAAGATTTCCGCTTTGCGACAGTAATTGCACGTTCTATTCAAAAATGCTCTCAATGGCTTACATATTGCGGGTTATCAGGTGAAATTATCGAAAAAATTGCCGATTATATAAAAATTCCTGTATGTGAGGAAATTATTATAGATAAACAATATACACAAGATTTGGCAATAGAATATAATCTTCCTGATATAACAGATACAGAAACATGTATAAAGCGTTTGCAAACAATTCTGCATACTTCTCAGGTTAACAATTCGTCAGATGGTTTGACTATTGCAAATATTGATTCTATTCATTTTAGCAACAAACATTCTAACTCTTTAGAAATAATACAAAGAGCAAACAGTCTGATTAAACCTGAACCTGTCAGATATGGCAGAGTCAAAGCTTCAGGTTGGGTTGACTAAAGGGGTAAATGGGTAAATGAGTAAGTTGTGTGTATTGAAATATTTGAGTCACAACAATTCATTCCTCAAAATTTGTATATAGTATGAACAAGGATTTAACAGTATGAAAAATATATTTAAAAACAGAATACCTAAAACAGCAGGATGGCTTATTCCCGGATTGGAAATCAAACGTTGGTTTGCTTTGATATTTTTAGGTTCTGTTTTGATAATTGCGGGGATTTTGACATTGTCTGATCCAAAACAAGTTTATTTGTTTCTAAGAGATTTAAAATCCTCTGTTAATGTTGATTTGGTAGCGTTTATTTCAATTCTTTTAGGTTCAATATTTTTCTTTAAGGGCTGGCAAAAAACAAACCTTTCAATGTTAGATATTCATGATGAAAAAGAAAAAGAAAATGTTTTAGAAACATTATACAGACGTAAAAAATTGAATAAAGGTCCTAAAATAGTTGCTATAGGCGGCGGCACAGGGCTCTCTATGTTATTAAGAGGTATAAAAAAAGTAACCAATAACATTACTGCAGTCGTTACCGTAGGTGATGATGGCGGCAGTTCAGGACGTCTGAGAGAAGAAATGGGTGTGCTTCCTCCGGGCGATATAAGAAATTGTATTGCTGCATTAGCTGATGATGAAGATTTAATTACTAAACTTTTTCAGTATCGTTTTGATATGGGTGAAGGGTTAAAAGGTCACAGTTTTGGTAATCTTTTCTTGACTGCATTATGTTCAATTACGGGTAATATGGTCAGAGCCGTAAAAGAGTCATCAAACGTATTGTCAATCAGAGGAAGAGTTCTTCCTGCTACTCTGGACGATATGAAATTGGCTGCTGAAATGGAGGACGGACGTGTTATTCACGGGGAATCTGCTATTCCTGAAGCGCACGGGAAGATAAAAAGATTGTTTACAGAACCTGCTGAATGTAAGGCTTTACCTGAAGTTTTAACTGCTATTAAAAATGCCGACCTGATTATTATGGGACCCGGAAGTTTATACACAAGTGTTATTCCTAATTTGTTGGTAAAAGAGATAGCACAGGCAGTCGCTAAAGCTAAAGCTAAGAAAATATATGTATGCAACATAATGACTCAACCGGGAGAAACAGATAATTATTCCGTATCAAGTCACGTTAATGCTATATTAACGCATGCAGGAAGTTCTGATGTACTTGATGCGGTTTTGGTTAATAATAGTATTCCTAAAAATATTTCGCCTGCTTATGCAGAGCACAACTCTTATCCTGTTGTGTTAGATAATGAGAACCTTAATCCGACAGGTGTAAAGCTTGTCTCAACTAAATTGCTTGAGGAAGAAAAGAGTAAGAGCGGGCTTGTAAGACACAGTTCATCAAGAGTTGCAAGAGCGGTTTATTATTGGTACAGAAAGTCTTTAAGAAAGTAAATTATGATAAAAAAGACAACAGTAAATACTATTCAAAATATGAAAAACAACGGCGAGAAAATTGCCGTTTTAACTGCTTATGACTATTCAACCGCAAAATATCTTGATGAAGCGGGTGTTGATATTATATTAGTCGGGGACTCATTAGCAAATGTTGCACTGGGTTATAATTCAACGCAATCTGTCGGGATGAATGAAATGACTATTTTTACCGGCGCAGTTGCAAGAGGGGTAAATAGAGCCTTAGTTGTCGGGGATATGCCTTTTATGAGTTATAACACATCTATTGAACAGGCAATGACAAATATTGGCGAAATGGTTAAAGCAGGTGCTAATGCTGTTAAAATTGAGGGATGTAATGATTATTTAATAAAACTTATAAGACATTGTACTCAATCGGGAATCCCTGTTTTAGGGCATTTGGGTTATACACCGCAATCATCAAATCAAATCGGTGGTCATACAATTCAGGGCAAGACAGTAGATGCAGTAAATAAAATATTAGACGAAGCTAAAAAGTTAGAAGAAGCAGGAGTTTTTGCGATTGTCCTTGAGCTTGTTCCTGAGGAAAGTGCAAAATATATAACTGAAAATATATCTGTACCTACAATTGGAATTGGTGCAGGGAGATTTTGTTCCGGTCATGTAATGGTTTCTGACGATATGTTAGGCAAATTTTCTGATTATCAGCCTACTTTTGTTCGTAAGTATGTTAATTTGAAGTCAATAATATTGGATTCGGCAAAACAGTTTTGTCAAGATATTAAAGACGAAAAATATCCGTCTGAAAAAGAAGTTTTTAATTTAAAAGAAGAAGAGAAAGAAAAGTTATTGGGGTAAATATAATGTTAATTCATAAGATATCAGAAGTTGGGGTAAATGTAAAAGAGTGGAAAAAACAAGGGCTTACGATAGGTGTAGTTCCTACGATGGGCGCTCTGCACGAAGGACATGCGTCACTAATCAGAAAAGCTGTTGAAAAATGTGATAAAGTAATTGTGTCAGTGTTTGTTAATCCAATACAATTCGGACCATCTGAGGATTTTGACAAATATCCAAGAACACTTGAGGCTGATGTTGAATTAGCTGAAAGTATCGGAGCGGATATCGTTTTTGCACCGTCTGCTGATGAAATGTACGGAGAAGGGCAAAGACTTTCTAATGACACTTTGACGTATGTTGTACCGCCGTTTTTCTTTGTAAATAAGTTATGTGGCAAATCAAGAGTAGGACATTTTGACGGGGTTTGTACTGTTGTTATGAAACTGTTTAATATTACTCAGGCGGACTATGGTTTCTTTGGGCAAAAAGATGCACAACAGTTGATTATTATAAGAAAAATGGTTAAAGATTTGAATATGCCGATAGAGTTAATAGGTTGTCCTATTGTTCGTGAGGAAAGCGGTTTGGCTTTGTCTTCAAGAAATAAATATTTAGATGAAAAAGGACATGAAGATGCGCTCGTACTCAGCAAGATTTTGAATAATATAAAATCTTGTTATGATAAAGGGATTAATAATATTGATGCACTTAAAGAAACTGCGTTTTCATTTTTAACGGATGCGCACGAGCTTGAGTATCTTGAGTTTGTTGATAAAGATAACCTTGAGGATAAAGAAGTTGCCGATGATAACACGCTTGTGCTTATTGCATGCAGAGTGCAAGGTGTAAGATTGATAGATAATATATTGCTTAATTCTTGATAACAGTATTTTTTTTTAATAGAATGGTATTATAGTTTTAATTATATTTAGGGAGTTTGATAATGTCTGAACAAAAAATAGCGGTAATCGGTTACGGAATGTGGGGCAAAAATATTGTCCGTAATTTTTATAATCTGAATGTTTTAGATACGGTTTGTGACCTTGATGCTGAAACACGTGAAAAGATTAAATCTCTGTATCCTTCTGTAAATGTAATAAGTGATATGAATGAGATTATAAATAATCCTGAGATTACTTCTGTTGCAGTTGTTACACCTAGTCATACCCACTATAAAATAGTTAAAACTATGCTTGAGGCAGGCAAAAATGTTTATGTTGAAAAACCTATTTCAACTGTTGCACAGGAAGCTAAAGACCTTATGGATTTAGCCAACGAAAAGGGGTTAGTGTTGATGGTTGGGCACTTGTTACTTTATCACCCTGCCGTGAACAGATTAAAAATGCTTGTAGAATCAGGAGAGTTGGGCGATATTGTTTATGCACAAAGTGACAGATTAAATGTTAATTACTTCACTAATGACAGAAGTGTTATGTGGGATTTAGCACCGCATGATGTTTCAATGATTTCTTATGTGACAGGTAAAAATCCTGAAAAGGTTTTATCTGCGGTTGGTTGTTCTACAAATAAAAATGCCGTTATGGATATTACTCATATTTGTATTGAATTTGAAGACGGTGTAATAGGATATATTTCAGATAGCTGGATTACTCCGCAAAAGCACGTAACCTTGCTTGTCAGAGGAACTAAGGCAACGGCTATATTAGATGATACTGTTCAAGAAAACAAACTCAAACTATATGATAATTTTGCAGCAGGCAAGACACAAGATATACCATTGGATTATCTTGAAATTGAACCTCTAAAACTGGAATGTCAGCACTTTATCAGATGCTGTGAACAGGGTAAACATGCACGTTCTGATGGTGAAAACGGGTATAGTATTACAAAAATATTAGAGGAAGCTGAAAAGATTATGCTTGGCTCTGATTTAGCAAAGCTTAATGAGAGAAACTTTGCACTTTCCAGAACAAAGCAAGGGTAAAGGTTACTATTGGTTAACTAAAATTGAAGGGAGAAACAAGTGGCAAATTTTATAACAATTTTTAGAGTATTTTTAATGTTTATCGGTGTGTATTTGATTGTATCTTGTCAATATAATTCAACAGCTTATATTTGGGCGCTTATATTAACTATTTTAGCCTTTGCTTTAGATGGTCTTGATGGCTACGTTGCCAGAAAATTCCATGAAGAATCTAAATTTGGTGCTCTTCTTGATATTATGAGTGACAGAATAGTCGAAAATACATATTGGATTGTCTTTGCAGTAATGTCTTGGCTCCCGATATGGTTTCCGCTTGTTGCTATTACAAGAGGTTTTGTTACGGACACAATTAGAAGTGCAGCAATGGAAAAGGGTTTAACCCCATTTGGTATGCAAAAAAATCCGGTATGTAAATGGATTACAGGTTCAAAGTTTATGAGAATAACTTATGCAGTTGCAAAAGTGTTGGCATTTATTGTCATAGTAGCATCTAAAGTACCATACTTGGAAGCATATTCAGGACCTATGTACAGATTAGGATATTGGTTAGCATTAGTTGCTATTGTTCTTTGTGTAGTCAGAGGTTTACCTGTTGTTATTGAAGCAAAGTCTGTTGTAGGAGATGCTGAGTAATGGCAGCAAAAATAAATGTTGTTTTGTATGAACCTGAGATTCCTCAGAATACGGGTAATATTGCACGTCTGTGTGCTTGTTGCGGGGCTGATTTATATCTTGTTGGTAAACTTGGTTTTGCTTTAACTGATAAATATACAAAAAGAGCAGGGCTTGATTATTGGGATAGTGTAAATATACGCAAAGTTAATTCAATTGAAGATATTCAAAAAGATAACCCAAATGCGACGTTTTATTATTTGACAACAAAAAGCAAAAAATTATATACTGATGTAAAATATAAAGATGGGGATTTTGTTGTATTTGGTCCTGAGTCAAGAGGACTCCCATCTGAGTATGTTACACGTGATACAGCAGTTACGCTGCCAATGAAGGAAGGGCAAAGAAGCTTGAATCTTTCAAATTCGGTTGCAATAACTGTCTATGAGGTGATAAGGCAAAATGGTATCTAAAAAGACAAATAAGTTTAAGTTACCCAAAAGGGAACAGTTTTCCAATAAATCTACTTTTGGAAAAGTTTTAAATATTGCAGGTTCAGAATATTATACTGGTGCTGCGTATTTGTCTTCTATTTCTGCTTTAAAAGTGGGCTGCGGATATGTTGCGTTATCAAGCTCGCCAAAAGTCTTAAATACAATAGCTTTACGCTCATCTGATATTGTGTTTCTCCCAATAGATGAATTAAAGAAAAAAGTTCATGACTTTAATGTGGTATCAATTGGCTGTGGTTTATCAACAGGTGTAAGCGCCTCTATAATGTTTAAATCAACCTTGGAAACTTTATCAAAGCTTGATGTCCCTGTAATTATTGATGCAGACGGATTAAATCTTTTATCAAAAATGAAAGATGGTGTGGATTTACCGAAAAATTTAATTATTACTCCGCATCCAAAAGAGGCATCTCGTTTATTGAAGGTTGAAGTTGATGATATATTAGACAAACCAATACAATATGCAAAAGAGCTGACAGAAAAATACAATTCAACTACGGTTTTGAAAATGCATAGTACGGTTGTTTGTTCTCAGGATTTAGACGTTTATGTTAATGAAACGGGAAATAGTGCTTTGGCAAAGGCAGGCTCAGGTGATGTTTTGACAGGCATGATTTCCGGCTTGTGTGCACAGGGAATGTCATCTTTTGATGCTGCTCAATTAGGTGTTTATCTGCATGGCAAAGCAGGCGAAATTGCATCAGGAATGTTGAGTGAGTATTCTGTTTTGGCGTCTGATTTATTGAATTATATTCCAATGGCAATTATTGATACACAAAAAGAATTAGTTTAGTCTTGTGTATTTTAAAAACATAGTATATAATGAAATTGTTGTTTTTTGTATGAAGGAATGTGTTTATGAAAGTTAATTCTTGTGTGAATGGTTCATATTTAACTAAAAATATTCCTAAATTTTCATCCTCGGCAAATTGTTGTTCTGTCCAAAAACCTTTGCCTGAAAATTCGAATGATCGTTTTGAATTTGATTATGGTAAATGTTTAAAACAGATGTCATATATATTTGGTGTGAGTGTTGTTGGTATTGTAGGACTTGTTATGGCAATAAAGGGAAAATTAAAGTAGTAAATTTACAATATAAAAAAGAGGTACATCAATCAAATGTACCTCTTTTTTATTTAAAATTTTGTTGAGTGATTATTCACCCCAAACATCGCCCCAAACATTTGATGAAGATCTAGCTCCGAATGAACCACCAGGCATATCTGGAGAAGGTTGAACTGTTGGGTTTGTATTAGGATCTCCTGATGCAGCTAACATGTTTTCTTTTTTAATGTTAGTTGTTTTCATTTCAGGTTTTACATAAGGTTTAATCATTGCTTTACCTTGAATAGCTGCTGCATCTTGTCCTGCTGCCATCATTTTTTCACCATCTTTAATAGCTACGCTAGCTGCTTTTTCAGCTTTAGGTGCGCTTATTTTACTTGCGATTTTTGTTCCGATTGCTTTTAATGCTTCAATTGCCATTTTATATATTCCTCCTTTATTAAAATGTCTTTCATGTATTTTAATGTTCGTAAAAATTTATTTTGCTAGTCTTTTGAACATGGTTTACAATTTGTTACAAATTATAATTGTTCGGTATGGCTTTTCTTAGGAATTAAGTTGTCTAATTCTGAATTCAAGCCAAAGTAGAATCTGGCACTGTTTTCACCATAGTATTTCTTACCTATAGGGATACCTACACCAAATTGTAATGAAATCCAATCTGTTAAACTAATGTATGAACCAAAGCCGACACTGTGCAAGAAGTTTTGTGGGTAATCATACAAATGATTATGTTCTTTTACCCAGCCAAAATCATAAAATGCTGCAAGTCTGACTTTATCATCAATAAATTTAAGTTTGTTTGGTAATATGTGTCTTAGCCCCGGAATTGGAGTTCTGATTTCAACAGTACCGGTTACACCATAATCACCGATAAGTTCAGCAGGTTGGTAACCTCTAAGTGTGTATGGTCCGCCAATTTGCATTTGCTCTGCAGTGTATAGTCTGTTTGGAGAGTATTGACCGTTAACACGTAAGATACCTAATGTTCTTCCAAATAATCTTTGAACACGAGTAGCGCCTGCGATAAATTTGAAGAATACACCTTGAGGACCTCCGTGACCTTCATTTGAAGCCCCCGGTAAACCGACATCAGCTCCTAATGTACCAATCCAACGGCCGTATTTGTCATCAGTCATCCCGTGGAAACCTGATCTGAGTACGTATAAATGGTAATCAGATAGTTTTGCATTTAATGCTCTTGATTCAGTTTCTGCGTTAACAAAATCTATACCTGTATATGCAACTAAACTTGTTTTTGCTGTTTCAATCAGCGGATGAGAAATTCTTATAGCAAAACTTCTTGCTTTACCTTTTACGTTAAGAGCCTTGTATGGACCGCCAAGATTGATGTTTGAGTTAGAAAAGTCAAATGATAATCTTGTTCCGTACGGACTGATAGGAATTGAATAGCCTGCTAAAACACCGGTTGAACGACGTGAAAGAATTGTTCCGCCATAAATTTTGTCACCCATACCTGTTACGTTATCCAAGCCAAGTAAGAATGATGCTCTTTGATCACCTGTGTATTTTCTTCCGTAATCATCCCAAGAAAAATCGAATTTTAATGGGAATCTGTCTTTTACATCAAGTTTTAAAACTGTATTATCATCTTTTTTAGAAACTACAGATTGAGCTTCTATATAGTTTTCTTCATTTATTTCTCTTAATGCACCTTGTAGAGCTTTTGCGTTGAATACATCGCCTTCACGGATACCTTTTTTACCCATAACGATATTTTTTAGATACCATTTACGAGCCCAACGGTTTCCTTCAATTTCAATGTTGTCAACTTTACTTTCTATGATACAAATGGTTACAACACCATTTTTAATGTTTTGTGATGGTATAAATGCGTAACTTGTCAAGAAACCTTTTGATTGATAATATTTTGTAATTCTGTGAGCCAGTCTTACAAGATCTTCAAAGTAGATATCTTCACCAAGAACGCCATCAGCTAATTTGTTAAGTGATGCATCTTTAACTTTTGTATTTCCTTCGAAAACAATTTCGCTTACGTGAAATTGCGGATTGTAGATTACACCATCTTTAAAGTAATCTTTTTGAACATCCATTTCAAATGCTTCATCAATTTTATCTTCTTCGATATTTGTTGTTTCATTGATGATTTTATCTTTCTTGATATCAATCAACTGTTGTCTTGTCATTGGATTATAAATTCCTGCTCCTTCTGTATTTATAGGAGCATTTGCTTCTGCGATTGTTGGAACCGCTAAAACAAGCGCTGCAGCCAAAAGTAATAATTTATTTGTTTTCATAGTCTTCTTTCCCATACTATTGTGTTTTCTTGTTTTACTACTATCTGTTGTTTAAATTCGGCTTAATACCAACTTAATGGTACTACTAAAATATTAGAAATCTAGTCTTTTTGTTTAGTTCTTAATAAATTTTCATAAAACTTAAAAGAATATTTTTTAGACAGATTCTTTTTTGATTCCGGTTTCATAGCCGGCAACTATAAGTGCGGGAGGAATTAGTCTTGATATTGTTTTTGTTATGAAGTTGTTTGGGGCAACAAATGTTGCGGCAACTCCGATATCATCCACGTGTGCTGAAAAATCGGTGTATGCGATTGGTCTGTTTTCTTTTTTATGGAATATTTTTTCATTTAACTTGTTTGAAAATTTATTTCCGATATACATACCTGTGAGCAAACCAATCATTGCGCCTGCGGCTGCAGGAAATTTTGTTGCTGCTTGCTTGACAACATTTTTTGAGTTACACCAATTTGGCATTGTTTTTTCAGCCAGTGCAGTTCCTCCGGAACTTAGTGCTTCGACCAATGCAATCGGAAATGTTATATTAGCTATTTGAACGATACCTTCTCTGAGCTTTGATTTAAAATCTTTTTTATTTCCGAGAACCGTTCCGCCAATTAAACCTCCAATGATTGAACCGGAGCCTATTGTAACGATTTCTTTGGTTTTATATTCCGTGCTAAATATATAGGAGTCTTTTAACTTACCCCTAAACATTTTCAAAGGATTTATTGTGTAAGATTTTGATTTATCAAACTTTGCCAAAACTGCTAAACTTGCAGCAACACCAAGTGCGGCACAGACGCCAATACCAATCTTTTTTAATTTTTCTGATTTTTTATTTTGCGCAGAAAAACTATTGGCAACAGCAGTCTGATTGGATGTTGTTTGTCTTACAGTTTGTTGTGCTTGATAAATTTTTGATATGTTATCGTTTATGCCTACACTCATAAACTCACCTTTGAAATTGTTACGTTGTTTATAAGTATCATAAAAAACTTTTTTGCGTTTTAATTTTATTTTGCGTTACATAAGTTAATATAATATAACTTTTTTTATGATATATATAATATATGAACACAAAAAGATTGTATGAATTATCAGAGATTGCCGATTTAATTTTACAGGATAAAGATAGCAATAGCAATTTAAAAGATATTATTGTTGAATTAAAAGAAATTGTTTCTTCATTCAAACAGGGTTCTTTGGGGTTAGCGCAATTGAATCCGATTGTCGGCGATATAGAATATAATTCAAAAAAAATAATGAAATATATAGCCTATGCAACAGCTTTAGATTTGGATATGGTTGTGTTTCCTGAACTTGCAATTATGGGTTATCCGATAGAAGATACAATAGACAGGCATCCGATTATTGTAGAAGAAAATCTCAAATGGTTAAAAGAAATAGCAAAACTCACAACGACAACTGCAGCAGTTGTTGGTTTTGTTGAACCAAGAAGGGGTAAATATAATACAGGTAAGAAATATTATAATTCTTTAGCTGTTATGTATGACGGAAAAATTCAGCATATAATCAGGAAATCTTTGCTTCCGAATTATTCTGAATTTAATGACTACAGATATATCGAACCGTCTCCCGTGATTGGTTCACAACCGTCTGAAACATTGGCATTGTTCGATGAGGAAAATATTAAAGATTGTCCTAAAACCAATGTTATTGGCGGTTTAAAATACGGTTTTTCAATCTGTGAAGATTGTTGGAATAACAGAGCATTTTTCTCGTCAAATATGTATAATATTGATCCTATTGATGTGTTATCAAAAGAAAAGCCAAATGTATTTGTGAACTGTTCAGCCTCTCCAAGCAGGGCTAAAAAAGAACAGTTAAAACATAATATGTTGGCATTTATTTCAGAAAATTATAAAACTCCAATGGTTTATGTTAATCAGGTAGGTGCTGTTGATAATAGTTCCTTTGACGGTTCAAGCAGGGTTTTTGACAGGGACGGCAAGCTTTTAGCAAGAGCTAAATCTTTTGAAGAACAATTCTTAATTGTTAATCCTCTTCAAGCTGTAGGTAAAGTTTATCCTTTGACTAAAGGTCTTGAAAAATCTTTAACGGAAGAAAAAGTCTTTACACTTGACTATGAGAATGATTTAGAAAGAACATATAAAACAATTACGCAGGGTATTCGTGATTATTTTAGTAAAAATGGTTTAAAAAGAGCTTGTCTTGGACTGTCTGGCGGGCTTGATTCTACCGTGTGTGCCGTTTTGCTTGCTGATGCATTAGGTAAAGAAAATGTTTTTGGTGTAAGTATGCCATCTAAAATTACAAGCAAAGAAAGCAGGAGTGATGCTGAACAACTTGCAGAAAATTTGGGAATTAATTTTGCGGAAATGCCGATAAAAGATATGGTAGATACAACGAACAGAATGTTTAATAATTTATTTGAACAGGTTGAATCTAAGTGGGATTGCCGTTATAAAAAATCTTTTACTCAAGATAATATTCAAGCTCGTTCAAGAGCAATGTATCTTTGGGGCATAGCGAATGAATTTGCAAGCTGTGTTCCTATTGCAACTTCCGACAAATCAGAATTATATATGGGGTATGCAACCATTAATGGTGATATGTCAGGCGGATTTGCACCAATTGCGGATGTGCCAAAAACGAAGTTGTTCGCTTTTGCAAGATGGTTGAATAAAAATAGAGAAGTGAAAAATGCTATACCTGAAGCTATTATTCTAAAACGTCCGGGGGCAGAACTTGCGATTGATGAAAGAACAGGAAAACCTTTGATTGCAGAAGATGCTCTTATGCCGTATGAATTTTTAGACGAAGTGATTTGGAGAATTGAAAACAAACACGAATATTATCAGGATATGATTGACTCTAAGTTTTTATATGAGAAAAATAACGAAGTTACTAAGGAACAAAAAACAGAGTGGTTAGATAAATTCTACAGAAGGATGTCAACATCATTGTATAAATGGTCAATTCTTCCGCCATCTGTTATTGTTGAGTCACGTTCTATTAATAAATATGATTACAAACAACCAATAACGTCATCTCACATTAATTACAAAGGTACAGAAGTGGATGATATTAAAAAAATATTGATTACTTGTATAAAATTATAATTTGTAAAATTTTATCAGTAAACGGTGAGTAAGAATTATGATTTGTTGGTATAACTATATATTATCAATCCGTTTAATTATTAAATTTGCTATATAAATTTAATTATGATTAAATTAGTATAGTTGATATAAGGAGATTACAATGAAGTTTCTTATAAAAATAGGAGATTTTTTTCAAAATAATTCGGATTTATTGTCGCAAATTGCGATTCATTTTGCGCTATTGGTAGTAGTAATGTATATAATCGATAATGCGGTAGTAAATATAAAACAAAAAATATATGATAATTCAAATAATACAAGTCTTTTAAATTTATTATTATTTATGACAAAGTTTATAAAAGTAATCGTTGTCATACTTATTTTAGGTTCATTCCTTCAATGTAGAGGATATTCTTTAACATCTCTGATAACAGGTTTGGGAATAACCGGTTTGGCAGTTGGTTTAGCAGCAAAAGAAATGCTTGCGAGTGTTCTCGGTTCAATATCTATTATGACAGATAGAGTCTATAAAATTGGCGATTATGTATCAATTAACGATGTTGAAGGTATTGTTGAAACAGTTAATTTTCGTTCTACAAAAATAAGAACTATCGCTAATACACTGATTACCATCCCAAATAATATCACTGCCGATACAATTGTTCACAACAGAAGTGAATCGGAATTCTTCAGACTTATTGAAACATTTGATGTCGAATATGATAC
The DNA here is from genome assembly GCA_900313115.1 of uncultured bacterium. Taxonomy (GTDB): domain Bacteria; phylum Cyanobacteriota; class Vampirovibrionia; order Gastranaerophilales; family Gastranaerophilaceae; genus UBA2883. The sequence continues at coordinate 13,685 of OMPX01000053.1, read as the reverse complement.
ATCAGATGAAAAAATTGAAGAAGGTTTATCTATTTTAAGGGATATAGCACAAAATGATGAGGATATTCAAAAAAATTATATTGCAAGGATATCAGCATTAGGCGAAAATGCAATAAAACTTCAACTTATTGCAAACACAACAACTAATGATTGGATGAAATTTCTTGCTATAAAAGACAGATTATACAAAAATGTTCTAAGACGTTTTAGAGAAAACGGATTAGGTTTTGCATTCCCATCCAGAACAATATATGTGAGAAAAGATGAAAATTAAGATTGTAGCCTTAGGTAAGATTAAAGATAAATTTCTTAAAGACGGTATTGATGAGTTTTTAAAACGACTAACGCCATATGCAGCCGTAGAAATTGCTGAGCTTCAGCCAATAGAAATTCGAGATGAAAATCTTACGGAAAAAATTCTTGATCAGGAAGGCGAAAAAATATTATCATTAATTAAACCGACAGATTTTGTTATAACGATGGAAATAAAAGGAAAACAACTTTCTTCAGAAGAATTTTCTCAAAAAATATTTGAGATAACAAATGACGGTGTTTCTGAACTTGTGTTTGTAATTGGTTCTTCTTGCGGACTATCAAGTTTGGTCTCTAAAAGAGCAAATTTTAAGCTTAGTTTATCTAAAATGACTTTTTTGCACCAATTTACAAGACTTATACTTATTGAACAAATATATAGAGCCTTTAAAATTCTAAATAATGAGACTTATCATAAATAATTTTGGTAACTATATATGTTGTTTTGCCAAACCTGTTTGAATTGTCAATCTGAGTAAATTGTAAATTTTATTAAACACTATTCATTATCTACTATTCACTATTCACTATTAATTATACAATTATCTTATGATAGACAGATATTCTCGTCCCGAAATGGCAAAAATTTGGGACTTAAATTCAAAATTTGAATATTATTTAAAAGTAGAGCTTGCAGTCTGTGACGGATATGCCCAATTAGGTCATTTCCCCAAAGATGAAATAGAAAAAGTACGCAAAAAAGCAAAGTTCTCTATAGAGCGAATTGATAAAATTGAAGCAGAAGTACATCACGATGTAATAGCATTTTTGACCTGTGTAAATGAATCACTCGGTCCTAAGCTATCAAGATACATGCATGTCGGAATGACAAGTTCTGATGTAATAGATACTGCTTTTGCCCTGCAAATTCAAGATAGTTCTGAAATTATCAGAGATGATTTTGACACACTTCTTGAAACAGTCAGAATAATGGCGCAAAGATACAAATACACTGCCTGTATCGGGCGTTCTCACGGTATACACGCTGAAATAACGACTTTTGGGCTAAAACTGCTAAATATATATGATATGCTCGAACGTGTTTATAAAAACTTTGTTGATTCAGCAGAAGAAATAAGAGTAGGGCAAATATCAGGTCCTGTCGGAACATACAGTAATCTTCCGATTGAACTGGAACCAATAGTTTGCGAAAATCTCGGGCTTAAACCTGCAAGAATTTCGACTCAAATTATAGCAAGAGATTATCATGCCAGATTTATGCAAAGTTTAGGGCTTATAGCATCTGTAATTGAGCAAATTGCTACAGAAATAAGACACCTGCAAAGAACAGAAGTCAGAGAGGTTGAAGAAGGATTCTCAAAGAATCAAAAGGGCTCATCAGCTATGCCGCACAAAAAGAATCCAGTTCTTTCAGAAAACTTATGCGGTCTTGCCCGTGTCGTCAGAAACAACGTCAATACAGCAATGGAAAATGTTGTTTTATGGCACGAAAGAGATATTTCACACAGTTCGGCAGAAAGAATTATTTTTCCTGATTCTCTCACTCTCATTGACTTTATGCTTAATAGGCTAAATAATGTCTTATCTAATCTAGTTGTTAAAGAAAATAACATGAAAAAGAACACAAACTTGTTTGGCGGTATTGTTTATTCCCAAAAAATACTTTTAGCTTTAATAGAAAATGGCCTGACAAGAGAAGAGGCATACAGAATAGTACAAAAAAATGCTCTTGATGCTTTTGAAAACGATGGAAACTTTAGATATAATCTTGAACACGATGATGACGTATTAGAGGTTTTATCAACTGATGATTTAGATGACTGTTTTCAACAAAATGAATATCTGAGAAATGTTGATGCTATTTATGATAAATTTGTTTTCTAGTTGCGAACTGAGGAATAATTTAGTAAAATACTAAATATGAAAGAGATTGAAGTTATTGCACCTATTAAAAAACCTGAGGATATAAAAGCCTTTATTCCTCACGTAAAATGCCGTGATTTCTATGTTTATCATCATAAATTTCTTAACAACAATTTTGAATATGTTAATGAATTTATTGAAGAGGCTCACAAAAATAACTCACGAATCTATCTTAACTTCAAACACAATATTTCGGAAGAAGACCTGAAAGAAATAAAGAAATTTATAAAATATCTTAAAACAACCAAAATTGATGGTATTTTTATCAATAGTTTTGCAATCATAGAAGGGATAAAATGTTTTAAACTTCCATTTAAAGTTATTGCAGATTCTTACTTTGATATTCACAATCTGCAAGGTATAGATTTTCTTAACAACTTCCATAAAATTGATCAAATAATTATTACGGAAGAAATCTATATGAAAAATATTGCAAAAATAAAAAAATACACAAATTTATCCTTAGCAATAGATTCTGATAATTTACCTTGGTGTGCGGAAGATATTCAAGCACTTGGGGCTATTGATAATGTTGTAATAAAAGGTAAGTTTGAAACTTCGGATGATATATTGGAAGGTATTGAACTTGTTGAAAAAATTCTCGATAAGCCTAAAATGTTTAAAAATCAAAAACTACCGTTCAAGCACGTAAGGAAAAGTATTTATCAAACAAATCATTTCTCCGGCGAAATGATTAGCACTGACGGAAAAGATTTCAAATTCAGCAGACATATACTAAAACACGAATGGTCAGTCACACGTTCTCGTATAAAACCTGAAGTTTTAGAACGGATTAAAAACAATGATTTACCTCTGCCAAGAATAAATTTAAGATTATCAAGATTAGAACACATAAATCGACTAAAACGATATCTGAAAAGATTAAGATATAACCCGATTTACTCAATTGAATACGGAGAATTACTTTCAACAAAAGACTTATCAACAAGCAGTTACAGTGAAATAATAGATAAAGTTAAGCGTTTTTGTGCATCAAGTGGTGTAAAATTTCATCTTTCTACCCCGAGAATACTTATTGAAAGAGATTTTGACAGAGTTTATGAATACAGTAAAAGCTTAATTCTGCTTGACCCAAAACCTGATTTATTAATTATCAATAATATCGGATATTTTTGGGCAGTGATAAATGATCCGGATTTGGCTGATATACCTATTGAAATCGGTCAGGGGATAGATTTGCTTAACAGTATGTCAATCAATTGCCTAAATCAACTTCACCCGATTGAATCAATTGATTTTACGTCATTTGAAAAAGTTGAAAATATTTTAAAAACTCTAAAAGCTCTAAAAAATAATATTCCGGAGCGGAAATTAACAATTGCGGGAAATAAAAAAATTCCATCTTTAGGACTTTGCCCTCTAAACAACGACAGCGCAATAATTTCAAGGCTAAGATGCCCTGCACCTTGTCATACAGGGAATTTTGCACTCAAAGATCCGTCTTTAAAAAAGATTATACCGTTTACTTGCGATGGTTTTTGCAGAATGCACATGTTTGAAGATCAGGTTCTGCAAGATTTTGATAATCTTGACACCTATATTAATGCAGGAATAAACGAGTTTGTATTTGACTTTTCAAATCTTGCACCTTGCTATATTTCAGTATTACTTACAAAATTATTAAACAAAATGGCATAAAAAAAGAGAAGTTCTAAAACTTCTCTTTTTTGGTTATACGTTATTTTACTATTCTTCATCAAGACTTCTGAAACCTGTTTTATGGTTTTTTAGAGTCACCCCTCTTTTTGATGTCTGAACAAACTCAATCATTTCTTCGACAATAGAGTTTATTTTTCCGTCTTCTCTGATTTTTTCAATAGCCTGAGTTGTATTATATTCGTCAGATATCAAATACTTAAACGCATGTCTTGCGATATTGATATCGTCCATTGAATATCCTCTTCTCTTTAGTGCAACTACATTCAAACCTCTTGCTACAGGAGGTCTGCCTTCGCCTTTAGAGAACGGAAGAATATCTTGTCTTGCTGCAGAAAATCCGCTGATAATTGCCATCTTCCCGATTCTGATATTTTGATGGAATACACTCATACCACCGATGAATGCACCGAATCCGACGTGAATGTGTCCGCCTAAAGTAACTAAGTTTGCCAAAATTACTTCATCTTCAAGAACACAGTTATGAGCAACGTGTGACCCAACCATCAGTAAACACTTGTTCCCAACTCTTGTTGTAAAATCACCGCAAGCTGCACCTCTGTGAATTGTCACATTTTCCTTGATTATAGTGCCGTTACCAATAACAACTTTTGTTTCTTCTCCTTTGTATCCCAAATCCTGAGGTTCAGAACCAATAGTAGCAAACGGGCTTATTGTACAATCTTCACCGATTTCTGAATACTCAATGTATGCATTTGCAATTACTCTTGTTCTTGCACCGATTTTGACATTTTTTCCTATTACAACATTAGGACCAATTATTGCTGTTTCGTCAATTTGAGCTGACGGATCAATTATTGCAGTTTTATCTATCATTTCTCTCTCCATTTTACGTATCTAACACTAAAAGTATAATATAAATAATTAATTTTTTAGATTTTATTTATATTATTTTAATATCAGTGTGGGGTAAATATAATAATTACTTATCGCCTTTTAAGTATTTTCTGACATCATCTGCTACTTTGTCAGAGTTATCTAAAAGTTGTTTTGCTCTGTAATAATTAATCTCAGCATTTGGATCAGCCATCGGATCGTTGTAAGGGACAGGGTTATTCCAATCTATTTGCGGAACATAAGATCTTGGAACAACATCATAATCACTTTTGTTAGGATCCTTTTGGTTATCTTGTCCAACACCATTCATTCCTGCGCCATTTTGAGTTTGACCTTCAGGCGGCATAAACGGTTTATTATTTCTGTCTGAAACATTTACTGAAACACCATTTATATTATCCCATTGATTTTGATTTGCAGGCTTTTGATTATTAGATGCTTTTAAAATACCTTTTCTTATTAATTCTTGTTTTATCAAGTTTTTGTCATCAAGATTTTCTTCTTGTACAGTGCTTAACCCTTTTACAGCTTCAGGATTAGGCATGATGTTTGTAGCTCTGTTTTCAAACATAAGCTGTTTCATAAAATCACCCTGATGAGCTTTTTCATATTCTTCTTTAATTTTTTCAGGGTCATAAGCTTTTCCGAAAATAGCAGATGTAATACCGGAGAAGATTTTATCTACTATAGGTTGGAATACAACCATATATAATGCAAATCTGAGCGGATAACCTACACAATTTCTCAGGAAGTTAGGCAATTTACCTTTAAAATTGGCCATTTTAGCTGCACGTTTAGCTGCACCTGTTAAGCCTTCGGTGTTACGTCTGAAGGCTTCTTTTTGACCTAAACCGATACTTAAGAAGCTTGCCACTTTACTCAACACTTTTTTAAAGCCAGTTGGTGCTGTACCTGCATTTTTAAGAGTTTCAACTGCTTTCCAAGCATTATTATAATGAGCATGTGATTTAAACAAGCCTGCTTTTGCACTTTCATTAAATGTTTTCAAAGCTGCTTCGTATGCTTTTACCTGTGCCTCGGATTTTCCTAAATTCTTCAAACCGTTGACAGCGTGCATACCTTTCAATGCAATTGGCATTGCGATTACCCAAGACATTGCATCCATTAGTCCGTGGACTGCTGTGCCGACTTTTTGATCTTTTGGGGCATCAATTGTGTTTTTTACTGCATCCCCCAAGAAAAATGCTACAAATAAACTGTTGAATAGTCCGCCGCCGAATGTCAAACCTCTCATGCCGAGTTTTGACATTTTAGGTAAGAATTTACCAAGTTTACTTGTTGGTGCAAATATACTTTTTACTTTATTTGCAAATTGTGATAGTTTTGGTGAATACTTTGTAGCCTTCCCGATAGCCTGATTAATAACCTGTCCGTTAGCTTCAGGATTTGAAGTAATAGCGCCCATTGTTGCTTTATCCAGTCCCAAAGCTCTTAATTTTAATTGGCTTAATGTATTTGCTCTGTAATTCGCAGTTAAACTACTTATTTGAGCTATTCTGTTTGTTAAAAATTCTCTTGCTTGAGGTGTCAAATTTGGAGTATTCAAAGCTGTTTGATATCTTTGCAGTTGTTGAAGCATTGCAGCTTCTCTTGCTTCAATTGTAGCCATTATATTTGTATGACCTAAATCTGCACCTATCTTATTCAACAAAAATTCTTCAACGGCTTTTGAACTGTTTTTAATTCTTCCAAATGCATTTGTACCATATTTAGCTTTTAAAGCATTTATTTCAGCTTTTGTTGCACCTGCTTCCTGAAGAGTTTTTGGTCCTTTTTCCATAAAATCTTTTAACTTAGCAGAAGCTTCTTTTAAATCTGCATCATTTTGAGTTTCTAAGAAATTTGTAACCATTGATGATTCAGGTTTTGTAGGTGTTTTTTGCATTGCACTCAAAGTAGGGTGTCTGTCAATAAAGTTTTGAATGTTTGCTCTTATCGTACTTCCGTGCGCACGCAATTTATCAACAAAACTATTTCTAATAAGTGATGTTTGAGATAGTTTGTCACCTAATTTACCTAATCTGCCTACCAGACTCTTTTCATATTCACCTGAATTAGCGTGATTATAAAGAGTTGTCCCTAAATGTAAACCACCCCATGTCGGGATAATGTATTTTAAGAACTTTTGTCCAAAGCTCATTTCAGGCGGTGGTGCCTGTAATTGAGTTGAATATGTATCTGCTGTCGGAGTATTGTCAACAGCATTTGGGTTGCCTTTAAATGAAGGATGTTTAGCAAAATCAGACGATTTAATCCTCGCATCGTCGTTAGAAATATTATTATTTGCTAAATTTCTTACATTATCAAGCATAATTATTCCCAAAATACTTAACTCTTATCTCTATAAAGTATTTTTTTTTAAGAAATTTGCTTTTTTTAATAAATAAGACTAAGTTCTGTTACAAATCGCAACACAAAGTATATGTATAAGGTTTGAATATTAAAATTAGCTACTATAGTAAAAACTTGTTTATCATACTAAAGTATAAACTTTGCATGAAAACACTTGAAATAGAAATAAAAACTATTAAAATATAGAGTATGATTAGAGAATTTTTCGGTAAAATTTTTTCGATTAGGACAACCCCAAGAGGTGCAATTCTGACCTTTATGGGGGAAGATTATATTCCTGCAAAATCAGTTGAATCGCTGACGGATAGTATCAAAATTCTGGAAGCGGCTTTAGAAAAAAGAATTATGACAATAAAAATAATGGAATCAAGACTACAAAAAAACAAAGATTTAATTGAAAGAATGCATAACGCACTTGATGCTCAAAATCGCCAAATGCATCAGCAAATGGATATAATAAATACGCAACGCCAACAACTCAAACATATTGATCAAATCGATTGGAGAATGAACAAGCTTAAAATGGAGCATAAAAAACTTAAACGAATAGCAATTGGTGATGATTAATAAATTATAGTTAAACTAAGAAACGTAAATAATTTGACCTGACTCATTGTAATGATAAGCTATTATAAGGGGGATTACAGATGAAATTACTGCTTATAAACGGGCCAAATTTGAATTTGTTAGGGACCAGAGAACCGGAAAAATACGGTAATACAACGCTAAGTGATATAGAATTGAATTTAACTCACTATGCAAAAAATAACGGTGCTGAATTAGATTGTTTTCAATCAAATCACGAAGGTGATATAATAGATACAATCCACTCTGCCAAAGGCAAATACGATGGTTTACTAATCAATGCAGGTGGATTAACGCACACAAGTGTATCTTTAAGAGATGCTATATCATCTGTTGCTATACCTACGGTCGAAATACATATGACAAATATTCATGCAAGAGAAGAATTCAGACACACTTCTTTAATATCAGGTGTAGCTATTGCGCAAGTTGTTGGATTTGGAAAAGATTCTTATATTTTAGGATTGGAAGGCTTAATTAATTATTTGAAAAATTAAAATTTGTAGAAAGAATGTTAGTGAAAAAGATTAGAGTTTTGTTTTTTATAATATCTATGTTGCTATTTTTTATAGCACCATCTTTTTCTGCTGAACCAATCCAACTTTCAGCTCAGGAAATGCCTATAACAGAAGGTGCTAATCTTTCGTTAGATGACTGCATAAATATTGCATTATCCAGAAGTCCAAATATAAAACAGATGAGATATTATTGGCAAATGGCAAAACATAATGTTAGTATTGCAAAAGCTCAGTATGCTCCGACTTTATCTGCAGGAGCAGGATATCATCAGGATTGGACGAGAGCATGGCGACATACATCATCTACAAGATCTTTACCGAGCGTTGATGTCAGACTCAGAGAAATGATTTGGAATTTTGGTAAAACTAACGCAAATATAAGGATGGAAAAATTCTATAAAATTGCAGCTGAACACGACTTTAATCAAGAAGTTATAGAAACTATTTATCAAGTCAAACTAAAATATTACGCAGTGTTGGCAGCTCAGGCGATAGTTGAAATTGATAAAGCAAATGTCCAAATAAATGAAAGAAACTATCAAAGAACAAAAGCATATTTTGAAGAAGGTATTCGCTCTAAAATTGATTTAGTTAACGCAGAAGTTTATTTGAGCGACTCTAAAATAGCGCTTATCAAATCTGAAAAAGAATACAAAAATGCTATTATTGCACTTGGGAATACAATGTATGTTGCAAATGCTCCAAACTTTACAATCAAAAGAACTGATACGTTCAACTTTGACCACAATTATCTGCCTGTTAATTTAGTTAAAATAACAAACTACAAAGATATAAGTAATCTGCCGGAAGAAGTTTTTAATGCGACATTAACAAAAAGTGAAAAAAATGAAAATGTGCTCAAAGACTATGTATTTAAAAACAAATTCCCGATGTCGTTTGATGAATCAGTGCAATATGCCTATGAAAACAGATACGACTTAAAATCATTAGAAGCAACAAAAGATGCAATGAAACAAGCTCTTTTATACACAAAAAGAGAGTATTATCCGGAACTTTCAGGTTCGGTTGGTTATGGTTATATGAATAGTAACATAACCGGCTCAAATTCCTTTGATATTGCGGTTGAACTAACATCATCAATAAATCCGATTCAGACAAAACACAAAATTGACAACGCAAAAATACAAGTTAACATGGCACAAAATGACATAGATCAATTAAAACAAAACATGTATTTTGAAATTCAAAAAACGTATGTTGATATGATTGCCTACGAGGAACAAATTCCGCTTAACTCCGTTAAAGTAAGACAAACACTTGAAAATTTAGAATTAGCAGATGGAAGATATGAAGTAGGACTAGGCGATTTTATTGAGGTTCAGGACGCAAAAGCAAATTATAACAGTGCTCAGCACACATATATTCAAAATATATTTAATTACAATGTTGCAAGAGCTACAATAGAAAAAGAAATTGCTTCAGAAAAGATAACACTTACATTAGAGGATAAAGTTAATGATACAAATCGAACAGATAAAAGAAAAATTAAAAAATAAAAGAATTTTAACGGGAGTCACTATTTGCATAGTGATAGTTTTATTACTATCGATAAAGGGGCTATTTAACGGGCCGAAATATGAGACAAAACCTGTAGAATACCGAACTATTACACAGGTAGTTGAAGCATCAGGAACAATCAATCCTGTCAACACATACAGTGTCGGTGCTACTGTATCAGGACTTGTTACGGCTGTTTATGCTGACTACAATTCTCCTGTTAAAAAAGGGCAATTATTAGCATTAATTGATCCAAGAACTTTTCAGGAAAATGTAAATCAAAGTATGGCACAAGTCAGTGCTGCAAGAGAAAATCTTAGAGATATGCAATCAAAACTCGATATGAGTAAAAAGACTTTGAACCGATACAGAAATCTTTATCGAAGAAACTTTATTCCAAAAAGTGAACTTGATCAGGCAGAAAGTGATTATCTTTCTTGCAAGGCAAAAGTTGCTTCAGCAAAAGATGAAATAACAAGGACACAATCTCAGTATAAAAATGCAACAATCAATCTCAGTTTTACAAGAATAATATCTCCTGTTGACGGAGTTGTTATTTCAAAAAAAATAGAAGAAGGTCAACCTGTTGCAGCAAGTTTCCAAGCGCCTGAGCACTTTGTTATTGCACAAGATTTAAAGAAAATGCAAATAGAAGTTAATGTATCGGAAGCAGATATTATAAATGTAAAAGAAGGACAACTTGCAGAGTTTACACTTGACGGATATCCTGATACAACATTTAAGGGTGTAGTAAGACAGGTTAGGCTCTCTCCAACAACTGTTTCAAATGTCGTAACATATACGGTTGTAGTAGCTGTTGATAACGAAGATTTAAAACTAAAACCGGGGATGACAGCGAATGTTTCAATTATCACGTCAAAGCACGAACACGTTTTATGTGTTCCAAACTTTGCATTTAAATTCACACCGAACAAAAACGGACAAAAATACAAAGAAAAAGGTATATGGATTTATGCAGGACATAAACCAAGACGTATTGCCGTAAAAACAGGATTAAGCGATGATTCTTATACAGAAATCATATCCGACAGTATTAAAGAAAAAGATAAAGTGATAATTGGAATAAAAGGCGACAAAAAAAATAAAACAAAAGCGATGAGCGGCGGCGGCAGAGGAATGCGACCACCATTCTAGGATATTAAAATGGCACTAATTGAAGTTAAAAATTTAATAAAAACCTATCAAACAGGCGAAGAAAGCTTTAACGCATTAAATGATGTGTCTTTTAGCATTGAAGAAGGCGAATTTGTGTCAATAATGGGAACATCAGGTTCAGGAAAATCAACCTGCATGAATACTTTAGGTACACTTGATACCCCAACATCAGGTTCTTACTATCTCGACGGAGTAGATGTTTTGTCGCTCACGTCTGAAGAATTATCTGATATCAGAAATGTCAAAATAGGTTTTGTTTTTCAGGGGTTTAACCTGATACCAAGAACATCCGCACTTGAAAATGTAGAGCTGCCTATGATATATAAAGGTATTCCAGAAGAAGAACGACATAAAAGAGCAAGGTATGCCTTAAAGATAGTTGGTCTTGAAAACAGAGAAGACCACTTACCAAATCAGATGTCAGGAGGTCAGCAACAAAGAGTTGCTATTGCAAGAGCTATTGTAAATGATGCACCGCTTATTCTCGCAGACGAACCAACCGGAAATCTTGACACAAAAACAAGTATTGATGTTATGAATTTTTTTGTTGAATTAAATCAGAAATACAAGAAAACCATTGTTCTTGTAACGCACGAACCGGATATTGCCGAATATACAAAACGCATAATTAGATTCAAAGACGGACAGATTGTTTCTGACTTACCAAAAGAAGAATGGATGAAACAAAGGAGCAGAGAAACTTGATAGATTTTAAATCAACATTAAAAATAGCACTAACTTCCCTAAAAGTTAACAATATGCGAAGTATGCTGACCAGTCTGGGTATTATTATTGGTGTCAGTGCAGTTATTATAATGCTTGCAATAGGGACAGGTGCGCAGGAAAAAGTTCAGGCAAATATGGAGTCAATGGGAACAAATCTTCTTACACTAAGAGGTGCATCTGCCACATCAGGAGGTGTACGTATGGGAATGGGCTCTACTCCGACACTCACCACAAAAGATGCACATGCAATCAGGCAACACGCAAGAGGAATTGATGCCTTATCACCTTGTTCATCTCAATCAAAACAAGTTACTTACGGTAATCAGAACTGGGCAACTTCTATATATGGTATTATGCCTGATTATATGTATGTCAAAAATTTTGAGATTGATCAGGGCAGAAAATTTACAATGGATGATGTCAGAAATGCCGCAAATATAGCTATTATCGGAAAAACTATTGAAACAGAATTGTTTGGAGATGTTGATTCTCTCGGAAAAACTATAAGAATAGGCGGAGTGCCTTTTAAAGTTATAGGAACACTTACCGCAAAAGGACAAACAGGACCGTTCGATCAGGATGATTTAATATTTATCCCGCTAACAACAGGTCAAAGAAAAATTTTTGGTACAGAATTTCCGAACACAGTTGATCAAATTGTTGTAAAATGCTATGACGATGAGTCTATTGAAACTGCAATAGAAGATATAAACGAAATTTTAATGAAGCGCCACAACATTAGTGCAAACCAAACAAAAGATTTTGAGATTAGAAATTCAGCAGAGTTTCAGGAAAAAATGAAATCAACAGTTACAACATTTGCAATATTATTAGCATCAATAGCTTCAGTTTCACTGCTTGTTGGCGGTATCGGGATTATGAACATAATGCTGGTTTCCGTTACAGAACGAACAAAAGAAATAGGTATCAGAATGGCAATTGGTGCAAGAGCATGGGACATCAGATGGCAGTTCTTGATTGAATCTTTTTTGTTATCAATAATAGGCGGACTAATCGGAGTATTTGTAGGGGTTGTAGGTTCGTTGCTTGTAGGCTTTTTTGCATCAGAAATGTCTGTTAAAATATCATTATTTTCAATATTTTTATCATTAGGTTTCTCCGGCTTAGTTGGAATAGGTTTTGGCTACTACCCTGCATATAAAGCATCATTGCTTAAACCAATTGATGCCCTCAGATATGAGTAAAGATATTGTTGTCAGATTTAAAGTATTAAAAAATTTGAATTGAAAATATTTTTTTTAAATGTGAAAAATAAAACCCTCTTTATGACTGTATTACAGGTGGTAATTGTAAACAAATGTTAAGTTTGTCTATTAATTTTTTGTCCTGAGGAACTAGAAAAATGTAAGCGTTACTCAAGAAAAAGAAAGGACAATATTATGATCAGCAACTTCAACAATTACAGTAATTTGGATTACTACAAGTACAATTCTATGTTCCCAAAACAAAAATACCGTCCGTTTGAAAACACAAACGACAACAAGAATGACACAATAAATGATATTTTAACAAAAAGAAAACATGATATAGTTGCAGAATCAAATGATGTAACAAGACAAGGTATGGATGTTAACCATATAAACGGTTTATTATCAACAAAAAAAGTACATTTACCATTTGCATCATTTTGGGGGCTTGAAGACTGATAATATGTCAGTCAATCCCCGGACGAAGTCTAAAACTGTTTAATCCTAATTTTTACAGCTTAAATTGAAAGGAGTATATAATGAGTCCAAATGTTAATTCAAACAATTCTAAAGACCTTGATTCAATGTTTTATAAGAGAGTATTGACTATTCAAAAAGATCATCTGCCAAATAGACATTTTGATTACCAATATAGCCCAAATGATAAATTTGGAGTTGTCGCAATGAACGCTGATGCAAACAAAGCTGAACTTCAAGAAATGGCAAAAATGATTTCACAATCAAAAGAGGAGGAACTTACAGAAGATAAAAAGATTAAGGTTGTATCAACAGCGGCAAAAGCTGATGATACAGAAGAAGATGAAGAACATAATACTTCTGATAAATCAAC
>OMPX01000182.1 GCA_900313115.1 uncultured bacterium | reverse complement strand
TTTAAAAATAATAACTATTGAAAGTTCAAACTCTAATGAAGAAACAAATAAAAGCCAAGAAATTACTCTAAAAAATTATTTTAAATCGGCTTCATCATATTCAACAAGTTCTGTAATTAAAAGTATTAAATATGATAAAGGTGCAGAAACAACGAATACCGTAGCACTATTTGATTTAATACAAAGTACCGATTTAAATCCAAGTATTGCATTTGATATAAACAAAAAAGGTGTAATATCCGGAACACAGTTTAGTGATGTAATTCAGGTTGCTAAAACCGAAGATGATATAAAGAAAGTTTTCAAAAATTTCGGAAAGAAAGATAAAGGTTTAACAATAAATGCAGGCAGCGGCTCTGATACAATATCAGGTACAAAATATAATGATACTATCTCAGGTGGAGCAGGGGAAAATGTTATTAATTTCGATTTTGCGTCAGGATTTGGGAAAGATGTTGTAAAACTGACCAAGGGTGAAAATTTGACATTGAATTTTAAAAATGGTGATACAACGCTGTCATATAGTGATTTAACTTATGAAAAAATAGGAAATAATCTTGTTATTACAAAATCAGAAGATGATAAAAATCAGGTAACAGTTCAGAATTATTTTAAAAATACTGCTGTGGTAAGTATCGGTAATGATGTAATAAAAACTGAATTAGAAGGCGGTAATATCATTTTAAATATGACAGGCAAAGGTAAATTTTCAGGAACTAACTATAATGACAATATTGTCGGTAATAACAAAAAAGCTGATACAATCTCAACGGGTGTCGGTACAGATAGGGTAAATGCGCTTGGCGGGAATGACACCATTAAATTAGGTGCAGGCGACAAAACTGTTGAAATTGGTTATGCTGACGGGAATGATACAATAACTTTAAATAGTACAGATAATTTGCATATAAATATTAAGGATAGTGATGGCAATTATATAACTAATCTTGTTTATGGCAGAAACGGAAATAATTTGTTTATTTATCGTGATAATAATCAATATACAATCGTTAAAAATTATTTTGTAAAAAATGAAGAAGGTACAGAAGTTCCTGCGGTAACGTTGTCAATTAATAACATTGGGACACCTGTTTCTGATACAACAATTCTTAATTTGTCTAAAAAGAATAAATTAACAATTGAAGAAACTAATGATGGCAACTATATTCTTGGCAATAAAAACGATACGGTTACTCTTAATGATGGCGATAATACAGTAAACCTTCTTAAAGGTAATGATACTGTGATTGTAGGGGCTGAATATAAAGATGATACAACAATTAAAACTGCGGGCGGTTCTGATACTATCAGAGTGATGGGTTACGAAAAAGAAAATATTTCTGTTAACAGAGTTGGCGAAAATATTGTTGTGGCTGATTTAGCTGACGATGATAAGGCATTTACTCTCACAGTTGATAAATATCAGGATAAAAATGCGACACTCACAGTAAAAGATATGAATAATAAAGTTGTGAATGTCGTAAAATCAGGCACAGGTAAAATAAACGGGACAAATAATAATGATATTCTGATTGGGAATTTAAATAACAATACAATCACAGGCGGAAAAGGTGATGACGTTATTTATACACGTGGTGGTCAGGATACTGTTGTACTTACGGGTAAGTACGGGCATGATATTATCAGTTCAGAAAAAATAGCTGATACGGATAAAGTTACCTTAAAAATGAATTCATTTAATTATAATAATATTGCAAAAACTGAAAATGATTTTGTTTATATTACAGATGAGAATAGCGGTTTTATTTATTCGGATTTCTTTAACTCTGAAGCAGATGTTGCTGATTTATGGGTAAAAGTTGGAAGAACAAATACTCATATTGTAAATGCAAAAGCAAATTATGATAATACTAAAAATAAAGATACAAACCTTGTTTATTTAACTGCTGATAAAATTGAGTATAAAGGTGCAGAATCTGATAAATTAAACATAGCTGTATCAAGAGGAAATGAATCAACCTTTAGTTATCAGGACGGTTTTGAAAAATATGTTGATGAAGGTAAAACAAATACAACCTATAATGCAACAATATCTTCACAAACTTTGTTAGAGCTTGATGACTTGGGCGGATATGATACATTAAATCTCGGAAATGTTGCAATAGATATTAAAGAAGCAAGTGACGACAATGCTTCAAATCCGAGTGGTTTAAGATTGTTCTTCAATGTTGATGTTAATACTGACTCAGAAGGCTATGCAAAAGGGTATGCCGATGAAGGATATCTTTTATATGATAGTAAAAGTTTAGACTACGGTCATATAATGGCTGTGACACGTGGCGATACATCAGGTGCAATAAGTATTATTGAAAATGATATTGGTGAAACAGGAAAACCAACAGGCGAACAATATGGGAAGATGGAAAATATTGTGACAAATGATGGTTATACTCTCAATATGGATGGTTGGAA
>OMPX01000075.1 GCA_900313115.1 uncultured bacterium | reverse complement strand
TTCAATCAAGGCATTTTCATAGGCTTCTTCGTTGTAATCGGCGGACATATAATCAAAACTCCTTAAAGGTTAATTATACATCCAAACTGCTAACTTAACAATTTCTCCAGGTCAAAATACGTTTTTCACATTCTCCTCTAGGTAATCGCATATTAATCTGCATTAACTTTTCCAGTAAGTCAGCAGCTTTTTTCTTCTCTAAAATTTCATATTCAACAAGAATATCAAAAACATACAGAATCCCAGAAACTTTAACATTGTCTCCTTCTGCAGATTTTCGAAGTTTTCCATCACCAGTTAAAAGTCTACCACCAGTTTTCTTTGCATAATACCATACCGAACAATCTGTTATGGATGCATTATTTGTGTTGTTAGAATGAATATCAGTAATTTCAATAATTTCTTCAAAGCTGAAAGACACAATATCCAATTTCTTTGATTTAGTGTATTTTTCAATTGCTTTAATCTGTACAGGTTGAATAATTTCACTAATAACAAAATCCGTAGTGGAAAAAACACAAGGAAGTGAAAAGAAATCTTCCAGCATATCTACCGAAATTAAATCGAGGAGAATGTTTGTGTCACTGATTACAAGCCTTTACTGTATCATACCAGAGCAAGGTCTCCACGAACCTGATCAACACTCTGATGCAATAAAGAAGCTGCTTTAGAAATAGTAATCAGCTCATTACTCAGCGCATTGTAAACTAAGCGGACAAAACGGTTTGATTCTTCGGTTGGATAAAGGGAGGTTTCAATTCTTTCTTTAAATGCCGGCATTTTATTCTTTTGAATGCAGAAGGTTCTGTATCGCTGTTCTGAAATTACTCCACTTTCTTTTGCCTTGTACATCATAGCATCGCAGGAAATTCCATATTGAAGCTGAATCGAACGCAATTCCTGATAAGAAATATCGTGGCGGCTTTTGCCAAAAATACTCTTAAAAACAGATTCCAGAATAAGCATTTCATTTGCAAAAAGATTACATAAAACTTCTTCGTCTTTATCAGAAACTGACGAATCGAAAGGAAGAATAATATGTCCAAGTTCGTGTAAAGCAGTAAAGCGCTTTCGTTCAGACGGAAAATTCTTGTTCAGAACAATTACAGGATATTTATCATTGACCATAGAACTTAATCCATCAAAAGAATCTGGAGCATCAATTTCCATTACTTTAACGCCATGGTTTTCAAGCAAATCAATAACATTTACAATTCCATCATTACCAATCTTCCATAAATCGCGTAAATCAAGAGCTGCCTTTTTTACCTGAGCAGGAGTTGAAATCTTAGTCTTGAAAGGTGAAGCAAACACTACCGCTACATTGCAGATTTCTTCGATAGTAATATAACGCTCAACAAGATCAGAGATATTTTCCTTAATGCTGTTTTCCTGTTTAGCACCAAGTTTACTTTTTAGCTTGCGAAATTTTACGGAATCAATATGAACAGTAAAGGGCTTAAAAAAATAATCAACCGGTTGTTCCAGTGCTTTAGAAAGAGAAATGATAACCGAACTGTTAGGACTAAGCTGGCATTTTTCGTATTTAGAAATCGACATCTTAGAAAGATTGTTTCCCATAGCAGAAACCAGTTCA
This sequence comes from uncultured bacterium, assembly GCA_900313115.1. Classification (GTDB taxonomy): domain Bacteria; phylum Cyanobacteriota; class Vampirovibrionia; order Gastranaerophilales; family Gastranaerophilaceae; genus UBA2883. The sequence goes on along the minus strand of OMPX01000075.1, from coordinate 1,148 downwards.
TCCATGGAATACCCTTTCATAACACGAGCATTCTTAAGCCTCTGTGCAAAAATTTCATTTTGAGTCATCGTATACCTCTCAGTTTACAAATATAGTATTATTTTGAATATTTGTAAACTGAAAAAGATACAGAGAATAAAAAAGAAGGGGAAGGTCTTCCCCCCGCTTCAACCGCATTCGGCGTTTTCCGCTACCCCTTCTGCTCACCTCAAGCGCCGCCCTGCGATGTTTGAGAAGCAAACTCGATTACAATGCCTGCTTATTTATACTATTTTATAAACAAATCCAAATACTCTGTGAAAGCGAATGCTCGGTTTCTTTGCTGATTTGAAACTTCCTGTAAAAGTCCGTTATCAACAAAAAGATTAACAAGCTCACCGGCAGCTTTTGGAGATAAGTTAGTGATAGCCTGAACTCCTTTTATTGATACCATTGGTTTAGAAAATAATGCTTCTAATAATTTATGAGCAGATTCGGCTCTACGACCAAAAGAAAGAATTTTGTTTTCTGCCTTTGCTTTAATCTGCATAATTTTCTCAAGTGTCTTTGTTCCTTCTTCTGCAGTTTCAATAATTCCAACCAGAAAGAATTTTATCCATTGGTTTAAATCATTTTTTTCGCGAGTAATAGTTAATTTGTCATAATAAAGAGATCTGTTTTTTTCAAAAAACGCAGACAAATACAACAAAGGTTTATCCAAAATACCTTTGGAAACAAGGAACAGAGTAATCAGCAAACGCCCCATTCTTCCATTGCCGTCCAAGAAAGGGTGAATGGTTTCAAATTGATAATGAGCAATTGCAATTTTTATAAGATTTGGAACATTTATTTCTTCATTATTCAGAAACTTTTCAAAATCTGACAATAAATCAGAAAGCTTATCTGCTGCAGGTGGAACAAAAACCGCATCCACAATAGACGCACCACCTATCCAGTTTTGCGAAATTCTGAATTCTCCAGGAGTTTTTCTTTCTCCTCGACCACTTGAAAGTAAAATCCTATGAGTATCCCTAATCAAACGACAAGAAAGAGGTAAAGTTTTTAATTCCTCTATAGCAGAGTTTATAGCTTTTACATAATTGTTTACTTCTAACCAGTCATCTCTCTTTTCTGGTTCAGAAGGCTGTTCTTCTTCAAGTGCTTCTTCG
>OMPX01000223.1 GCA_900313115.1 uncultured bacterium | reverse complement strand
ATTTACAGCACAAAAGTAACACTTACTTTAAAAGATCCAAATGGGAAAAACAAGACATATACAAAAACAATGTGTTATCTTGAAAACTCTAAGAGTGGTAAAGTTGTAAAATCAACCGGTTCTATAACAACCAAAGTTTTAGCAGGTACTTCAAAAGTAAATTTTGAAAAAAAAGGTACAGTAGATAAAACTATTGGTGGATATTATAGAACGTTCTATATGATTTAACACAAAGTTTTGCTTTGTTTGTTAAATATTGTCCCATTTTTTGTAGATTTCTTTGTTTTACCCTGCTTCGGCAGGGTGTTTTTTTTATAAAAAACTATTTGAAAATTTAGAAACAATCTAAATATCTTATATAATATATATAGATAATCTAAAAAAGGGGAGGGAGTGATAATATGTCAAAGAAAAAGAAATCGAGAAAAAATAAACAAAATCGTGATTACAACAATGTTTGGTTTTCTCATCAAAGTGTTTTAGGAACGTTGGAAAGCCAACATGCTCCGAAATCACAATATTATCGAAGTGAATTAGAACCTCTGTTATCCAAAAATGCAGAGTTAATGGGTGTGTATAAATTAATCCGAAAAGACACTGTTAATAGAACAAAAATAAATCAAATAATGCTTTCAGATATAAGTATTGTTTGCAATAATAACAACTATCATAGTGATCACATTTGGATAACAGTTGAAAAAGGTTTTATGCAGCGAAATAATATAAATCAAAATCAAAAAGTAATCTGTAATGGATACTTTTATGAGTATTTAAGTCATGGGAAAAGAAACATTGGCTTTCGGCTTACAAATATCAAGTCTTATCCAAAAGACAGAAAGGGAAATATATGAATAAAGAGGAATTGATCTTCACAAGAGGGAACAAACAAAAAGTTCGGTATAATAAAATGATTGATATTATCAGAGATTTCATTTTAGAAGATACTGAATCTGAATACCAGTTTACAGTTGGAACAGACTCGCAAAATGCAGATCACACCAAGATGGTTGAAGTTATTGCCATACATAGAGTGGGCAGAGGAGGAATATTTTTTTATCGAATAGAACACCTCACAAGAATATCCAATCTCAAACAGAAAATTACAACAGAAACAAGCAGAAGCCTTGAACTTGCGGACGGATTAGTGGAAGATCTTGAATTACAACTTCTCGAAAAAGATATTGATATAAATAAACTTAATATCGGATTCCAAATTCATTGTGATATAGGTAGAAATGGTAAAACAAAGGCTTTAATTAAAGACATCACTAATTGGGTAACAAGCTGCGGATATACCTGCGCCATTAAACCGGATTCTTATTGTGCAAGTGGCATTGCAAATAAATTCAGTAAGTTTTAAAAAGGAGTAATCATATATGAATAAGAAACATCTTAAAACAGTAATTTTACCAGCAATCATATCAGTATTATTTACAGCTTGTGCAAATAATAACACTTCTACCGATCCATATGAAAAAAACGCAGAAGATTATGGAGTAGGTAATTTTATTCAGTGGGATGAAAGTAAAGGCGAAGCATATGTTATAAACGAAGACGGCACTAAGGAATATGTAAATGAAACAGATAGCGAAGATGATGAAGATGCTATTAACTTCTTTCAAGGAGAGTACTTTAATAACGGCATAAAGCTAAATATTAACGAGGATTGGCATGCAATAGATAATGGTTCGGATTTGAAAATAGTATCCGCCAAAAATAGTGATTCAAAAGATTTTATATCAATAGCCACTTTTGAAAATACAGAAATGGATTTCTCAGATGCTTGGACAGCAGAGAGATTAAATTCAAGCTATGATAAAGCGGTTGAAGATGGAATTTATAAGGCAGTAAAATTCGTCGAAAGCAATAACAACAAAATTAAAGGTTATGATGCATTTTATTATAAATGCAATATAACATCTACATCTGATACCAACTCTGCTTTTTCAGTATATATCATTTATGACGACTTTGGCGGACATGTTATAATGGCAAATAATGAAGAAGATGACGTTAAT
>OMPX01000032.1 GCA_900313115.1 uncultured bacterium | reverse complement strand
TTTATTTATATGGTACCCCCAAGCGAATTCGAATCGCTGTCTACACCGTGAAAGGGTGTTGTCCTAGGCCTCTAGACGATGGGGGCTCGTGACATAAATCTATTGTACTTGAACAAGATTTAATGTCAAGCAATCTTTTTACATTCACTTAACACACCATTTTTAATACTCCGGAGATGATGCACTTAAACAAATTATTTTCTTCACACCCTTATCTTTTAACACTTTAATCATTGATTCAAATGTTGAACCTGATGTACATATATCATCAATTAGCAACACAGTATTTGACGTGATTTTTGTAGTATCAACTCTGAATGCATCCCGCAAATTCTCTTGTTTTTGCTTGAATGAAAGTTTATACTGAGGCTTTGTTTCTTTTACCCTCTTTATTATCTCATCGTTTAAATTATATCCGCTCAGGTTACAAAACTGCTCTGCAACAATTTTCATGTGATTATATCCACGTTTCTTTTCTCTTTTCTTATGCAAAGGAACAGGTACAACATCAAAATAATCAGTTATATTTTCTTTTTCTATAACTCTCTTAAAGTATTCCCACATAAATTTTGCCATGTAATATCCAAGCTCTTTTTGTCTGTGATACTTGATTCCTCTAATCATTTTTTGAAGATTTTTCTCATAAACTCCTGCCGAATACACTTTTACCCCATCAATTAATCTGTTACACGATGTTGAAGAAAAAACTAATTCGTCATAACATTTTGTACACATTTTTACGGATTCTTTACTCGAACCGCAAAAATAACACTTCTTTTTATATATAAAATCAAGCAGTTTATTAAAAATAGCTATAATATCTTTCATTCCAAGCATACAACTAATTTATACGAAAATTATTCAGATATCAATCTACATTTTTTGGAGGATATTCAAAAAGATTTTGTTATTTTTTTTCAAATAATACCGTAAAGAATAATATGGAAAGCAAAAGCTTTTCATACCTCCTCCCCAAGTCTAGTAGCCGCTCTTACAAAAGACGGCTTTTTTTTATTTTATTTGACCATAATATTTGACCTGATAAAATTAATTTATTGGATTACAGATATAAAGGAGTTACACGTGAGCATTACAAAGGAAGAAGTAGAAGAAATCTTATCCAAAGTAAAAGACGGTAACAAAGTGCTTGAATATATAGAAGAGCACTATTGCCACTGCAACGATGACGACCACCACCACGATAAAGACGGGCACTGTCATTGTCACGATGAGGAACATCATCATGAACACCATTGTGATTGCGGTTGTGAAGACGAGCACGATAATGAATGGAAAGAACTTGATCCAAAAGGTTACAAATCAAAATTAAGTGTAGAAGATTGGGAAAAATTATTACAAAACAAAGAATTATTCAACGAAGATTCTTTGATTATCCTGAAACGTATGCGCCACGTTGCAGCTCCGACATCATCAGCAGAATTGGCAGATATGTTCGGTTATGGTGCGATGTTTTATTCTATGGAATTAGAAAAATTGTCAGATAAATTAGCTAAAAAATTAGAAATTAAAAATCTTGAAAAAGACGAACACTGGGCAATTCTTATGAACGGTTGGGAAGGACAATACGAAGAAAAAATATATGCTCTCAGACCTGAATTGTATGAAGCCTTGGGGAATATTGATTTGTCAAAAGTTCCTCTCAGAATGAATTAAAGAGAATTAAGAATCTAAGCCATTCTTCTGTTACACCAAAAGCAATATTTATTTGTGACATAATTTATCCTCTATGACATTATAAGTGTATGTTAAAATATTTTTTCAGTTATGTCAATTTTTTGTTATTATCATGAGTTTGTTCTAAATGTTTTATTGCTTTATTTGCGTACATAGTTCCGCCTACTAACGATGTAAATATAATAGGTGCTCTTAAAATAGTGCTCATGCCTTTAGTTAAACGTGTGGCTGTAGATAAGAAAAATAACGGTATTACAGAATTTGAAATCAGGCAGCTTGTTGCGTGTTTCATACGTTTCTTAAAAGTCTGTTCTTCTATAACTTCAAACCCCTGCATTCCAACCATGGTTTTGCTAAACATTCTCATTGCAGGTAAATCGGTAATTCTTGAATAAATATTAGATTTTACTTCTGAGCCTACTGCACTATCTAAATCTTTGTTAAATCTGCTGTTTTTAAATTCGTTTATAAGTTTATTTTCGTACATGTATAAAGAGCCTATTGTATCTTCGCTTGAACGTGCAAGCTTTCTTGTGCGCCTGTTTTTTTCTAAATGTGTCGCTCTTATGCCGTAATCTGCGGCTATTGCACCTAAAATACCTGATGCCAGCATAAACGTATTATCTGCACAATCGCCAATAATTTTACCTGTTTGTTTTATTATTTTTTCCGCAGGATTTGTGATTTTTGCAGATAATTTATTATAAATTTTTGAATTTTTTATAGAAGAAACTATTGTATTTTTTATTTTATTTGTTTTGTTTTTTACTGTAGGACTTTTTATAATTTGTCCGTGTGCAATGCTATATGCCCCAACGCCTAAAGCCGTACCGCCCAATATCAAACTGTCACGTAACAACACGAAGTCTTTTTTATTATCAGGTGCGTTTTTATAATCGGAAACAACTTTTGCTGTCCCTGTAACCCCAAACACTATAAGACCTGCAGCCCTTGAATCAACTATTTTATTAAAATTTCCGAAAATACCCATTACTTAATTAAAACATGTAAAAAAAATTTTTGTCAGAAAAATTATAGTTTATCGGACAACGAAGTTGTCCTTAAATGTAAAATTGAAAATGTAAAATGGAAAATTATTTTGTTCGCTTCGCTCAC
>OMPX01000027.1 GCA_900313115.1 uncultured bacterium | reverse complement strand
AGGAAACGTACTGAATAACAACCTTAAGAAGAAGCAGTTTACTGTTATATTAGAGGTAAACAATGTTGTTGAATGGCATGAAATGTCGAAAGATATTTTGAGTAAATATGAAACAACATCAGATACGGGTCTTAATCTGATGATTAAAGACAAGTGCTTCGGAGAACTTCGACGCACAGGAAAAACTGTAGATCCTTCAATCTTACAGTCAGGAATGAATCTTCCTTTGTGTAAGAGTGATTTATTCTTCTAATTATTTTATTCCCTCAGAGTCCACAGCAATGTGGACTCTTTTTTTTGATTTATTATAATTTTCAGATATAATATATATGAGAATTTATTTTTTAGGTGATAATTATGAACTATGAAAATGTTTCAACAAACGAGTTGGTCGTGCAATTACAAAAAGAAAAGGATCCTGAAAAATTACAAGAACTTATTAAACGTTGCAAACCAATTTATAATGCAGCAAAAGAGATAGATGTAATATATACCCAATATTTTTCTAAAGATGATGATCAATATATACTTATAATATCTGTTTTTATTGCATTAAGTAAGTATCAAAATATTGAAATAAACTTTAAGAGATATTTTTATTTCATAGTTAGAAATCAAATTTCTGAAGAAATTACAAATAGATTTCCAGATTACTTAAAAAAGAATAATATTGATTTACCTAAATATCGGTATTGGATATCTCCTGAAAATGATTCTGCAAAAATCACTGTTATTTCCGAGTCAATGCCGAATGATTGGAAAGAAGTGAATAAAGAGACTTATTATAAGTTTCTCAATAATCAAGGCACTAATGTGTAAGGAGGTATTTTTGTGAAAAAAGCAATTATTTTGTCATTAGCTGTATGTATGTTAGGTTTAGCTGCATGCGGTACAGATAAGCCGATTGCTCAAAACCCAACAAATGATGCAAGTGAAGAGTATTATACTCAGACCAATTTATCTGCATTAGAGTATCAAATGTATCTTGCAAATAAGATATCTGTCGCAACAGGTCAGTTGAATACTCATATGTCGAAAGTTCAAAACGTAGCATCAGGCAGTTGTGCTTATGAAGACGAAATTGAAGCGATAGATTTTTCTATCAAAACATTAAAAGACGATAAACGTGATATGACTTATGTGTATCCACCGGATACATATTCAGGAACCAGAGAACAAGCTCTGAAATATTGGCAAGATTCAATTGATAAACTGCAAGAAATTGCTGATACTCTTGAAACAGGTAAATTATCAACTGAAGATGCTATAAATTATTCGACGGAATTAAAAGATTTATTTACATCTATTCAATCTTTAAATTTCACTGTATAAACTACTATAATATTTTGATAAAGAGGTGTTTTTTTATGGCAAAAGCCAATTATGTATCATTTTATGGTCAGGTTCTTCAAGATCCTCAGCTAAAAATGACTACAAAATCAGAAATTGTTCAAGGTAGGATCATTCTCAAAGTCTTGAGAAGGTTTAGTGACGAAAATAGAAAACTGGAGTTTTCCACACCAATGATCATTACCGGCAGACCAGCTATTGCAAATCAGATGACAAAGTTAAAAAAAGGTGATATGTGTTTTTTAAAAGGCGTTATTACAACAATGAATGTAACTCGCAGTTGGATATGTGAATGTGGCTACACAAATCAGCCAGTTGGTACATATACAATTATAACACCGCTGTTTATAGAAAAAACAGAGGGTCTCTCAGATAAGTTTAATGCGGCAAAAAACACAGAAGACTTAATAGAATCTGAGGGTATTAAGTCGTTAAAAACCCACAACGAAATTTCAAATACGGTTCATGTAATTGGAACGGTTTGTAATACACAGCCATTATTTGATAATGGAGTATCTGCAAGTTTTAATTTTCAAATAGCTGTTAATAGAAGGTTCAGAATTGTTGATGCAAATAGTGACCCCGACATTAGAACAGATTATCCTTGGGTAAGATTATTTGGTGATGCAGCAAGAGAAGCGGCAAAGGTATTAGATATTAATTCCACCGTTTTTATTGATGGAAGTTTTTACACTAAAATGGTTTCTAAAAAATCATATTGTGATAAATGTAATAAAGAACACATTATCAAGGAATTAGTTTCTGAAATTCATCCTTATTCCGTTGAATATCTTCATAATTGTAATT
>OMPX01000099.1 GCA_900313115.1 uncultured bacterium | reverse complement strand
TTTGGTTTACCCCGCAGTCTGGTTCCCAGACTTTCCTCTCACAAAATGATACTTAATCATTTTGTTCGGCAGAGTATCCCGCATTATTTAGTTTTTAAAATGTCGAATCCCTATCGACATTTCTATTATGTAACGGTAAAAATATAAAATCAAGTAGGAGAAATTTTGTCATAAATCAGTTTGTTTATCTGTAAAATTTTGTAAATAATTTTCTGAATAATTTTCTTTCTTAGCAATATTTTTTTGCGTTATACGTTAGGAATAATATAAGTGTAGAAATATGAAAGGTTAGATTCTTATGTCAAATTTGGGTACTTCAGCTATCGCTCAGGGTGTAAACATTCCAAATCAATTAAATTTTTCTGATAAAACAAAGAAAAATGTTGCTACAGTTTCTTTATTAGGACTTGCCGGTGTAGGAGCTAAGGCAATTTCTAAAAATTCTTTTGGAAAAAGCTTTGCGTGGAATACCAAAATCAATAACTCGTTAAAAAGTTTTGCAAAAAATGTTGCAAACTTTGCAGAAAAAAATTCAATTGCAGGTATGTTTTCTAAAACTAAAGCAGGTAAAGTTGTCGGGAATGCAATACAAACAGTTGCCAATAAAGGTGCCGGTTTAGTTCAGGAAGTTGCTTCTCAGTTATCAAAAACATCAGGTCGTCAGAAATTATTAGGTACGCTCGCTCTAGGTACTCTAGCAACTGTCATGGCTGTTAGAGAACATTATGCTAAAAAAGATGGCGAAAATACTCAAAAATCAGAGGATGCTCAAAAAGCAGCTATTCTAAAGAATGCTTATCAAAATAAACTTGATGCAAAAAACGATAAAATTTTTAAATTAGAAGCTGATGCCCAAATAAAAGATGCTGAAATAAAAGCTTTGAGAAAAACAATAGCTGATGTTGAAAAAGCAGCTGAAAATATTGGAGTTGATCGTCAAATGGAAGCAGAGATGCACAAAATGACTGATTAACATAATAAAAAAAATAATGCGTTTTACAAATAGATATTTTTCTATTCGTAGTAAAAACCATCAGCTTTCATTCTGTCTAAACATTCTCTGATTTTTTCTTCAGAACAAACAATTGATACTCTGAAGAAACCTTCGCCAAATTCGCCGTATGCGTGCCCCGGTACAGCAATAATACCTGATGTTTTCATTAAATCATCCGTAAATTCTTTTGATGTGGCATATCGTGGAGGAATTGGCATCCAAAGATAAAAAGTAGAACTTGGAACATAAAAATCAGGCCAACCTAATTCTTTAATCCCGTTTACAAATATATCCTGCTTTCTTTTTAACTCAAGATTAGCTTGTTTTGTATATTCATCACCTTCAGGTGAGTTTAAAATATCTGCGCAAGCCATCTGTAAAGCCTTATAAATACCATTATCAATTGTTGACTTTAGTACACATAATTCATCAATCGCTTCTGAATTACCGCATATCCAACCTGCTCTCGCACCTGTAATTGCGTATGGTTTTGAAAAACTAAAAAATTCAACAGCTACATCTTTTGCACCTTCAAATTCTAAGATACTGAACGGTTTTTCATTATTGTCAAAATATAAATCAGAATACGCAGCATCTGACATAAGCAAAAGATTATGTTTTTTACAAAAATCTATAACATGCTGATAATATTCTCTTGTGGCTGTAGCACCTAACGGATTGTTTGGATAATTTATTATAACAGCTTTAACCTTGTCAGCTTTTCCGCCTGATTCTATAAAATTGTTCCAAACATCATCTAGGTTAGGCATATAATTATTATCAGGGGTAAGCGGTATTGGATATGTTTTACCGCCTGCAATTGCAACCATTTGACCGTATGAAGCATACCCGGGGTCTGGGACAAAAACAACTTCTTGTTCATCTTCATCTGTAGTAGGATTAATCAATGCCCTTAAAAAGTTTGCCAAACCTTCTTTTGAGCCAATCAATGCGGCAATTTCTTTTTTAGGATCTAACTCAACCCCAAAACGTCTTTTCATAAACTGAGCAATTGCTTCAAGGAAAAAGGTTTCACCTCTTGGAGTAGAATACAAATGAATACCATCTATATCTAAAGCTTCTTTAAACTTATCAATAAAACGCTTTGGAGGATGTGCAGTTGGTGCACCCATAGACAAAAATATAGGAGCCCTGTTTTTAGCCTCTAATTCAGGACGCAATTTATTTGCAGCCGCTTTAATTTGAAACATAATATATGTAGTCATTGATTTGACATAGTCGTTGAATTTCTCTCTCATAAATATTCCCCATTTATATAATCAGCCATAAAATTATACTACATAATAATTTGTAATCAACGCAAAAATAAAGAAAACTTATAAATTTTAAGAAATGTAAAATATTTTTTTAAATCACAAAATTTGTATAACGATTTGTAAAAACATTTCACTCTTCGATAAAAAATTAATTTAAAAAATTATAAAAAATTTTAAGTAAAAATTTTTTTTATTATTAAGTTTTATTACAAAAAAAAATTAGAAAATATTCTACAAAATTGTAAAGAATTGTAACAAAAATCACTATATTTACGTCGATTAATTAAAGATTAACGACAATATTGCCGTAAACGTTAATAAGGGAAAATTATAGGAAAAGTCGTAACTATGGGTATGTCGTCATCACAAGCTAGATTATTGAATCTGACTGCAAGAATGCACCAGATTGAATATAAAGCTGCCAAACTGGAGGCTCAAAAACTCCAAATGGCTAACGAGTCACGCCGTGTTTACGACAACTACTTGCAAGCTTTAGATGCGAAGAAAATTCAATTTGCTACACTGACAACAAAAGGGTCTATAGACTACGCAGATGCCACTTTGGCAGGACTCGAAAACGCAATAGTTCATGATACTGACACATTAACTTCAACAAAAGCATACTTATTGCAAAACGCAAGAACAAACGAAGTTTACCTGACACAAAAAGTTGCTGATGCACTTGGTTTTGATACTGATTTTCCAGCAACAAAAGAGGCATATATAGCATTACACGAAAGCGAAATACCGAAGGTTGAAAGAACTATAACTGTTCCTGACTATTCAAACATTATATCAGTAGCTCCTGTTGAAAACGGAACTCCAACAATCGGGACTCACGAAGTTACAACTTACTCATATTCAATGGATCCGGCACAAATCGCATCTATACCAGCTTCTCAAATTACTTGCAATCAAAATGCAGGAACATATTGGTCACCTGAAGGAGAAGTTAACGCACCTAATAGCATAACAAGTCCTGTATCTGCACAATTAATTAACCGTATTGAACAAAAGAATACAGTTCCTTCAGGTTACACAGCTATTAGAACACCTGCCGATTTAGCTGCAATAAATGGTTCAGGAAACTATATATTGATGGAAGACATTGATGTAAGCGGAACAGAGTGGACTCCAATCGCATCTTTCTCCGGAGTTTTAGACGGAAACGGACATAAGATAACTGGCTTAAACAACACCCTCTTCAACAATTTCAATGGCACCGCACGAAATCTTGAAACAGTTAGTGAATTGCCGGCTGCAACATATAATTTCTTTGCAAATACTCTTACTGGCGCAAATATATATATTGAAAACTGCAATATAACAGGCCATCAAAATGGCCAAAATGCAACTTCTGTCAGCACTTTTGGTCAAGTTTACAACTGCGGATTACACATAACTGACACCTACATAAATGTATCAAGAGATGCATATTATGGGCTCTATGCAATTACAGGATCAGCATCAAACTGCAGTATTGATGTTGACAATGTTTATTATCAAATGGAAAGCACCGGTAATAACATATTTTGCTCATTAGGCTATAACGGAACAGCAACAAATGGAGTTCCGACATTTAATTCAAACAATGGAACAATTAGCGGAGCCTATGCATGGTCTGATATCAAGAATTACCTTGCATATCAAATGTATTCAACAGATCACAATCATACTTATGACGAATACTTCGAATATTTAGACGGAATGTTTGGTTCTGATAATGCTGCATATGTATCATTTAGTTGCTATATTGGAGGAGACGACGAAAGCTCAATGATTACATCACTTCTTAGTGGCTACAATAATCACAATGCTGCATTCCACTCTTTTGCCGAAGAATATGCCAGCTATGACATAATCAACCAAAAATCAGCAGGACAATTCAGTGTTCGGGAAAACAATGTGCCAGCTATACATACAGCAAGTGCAGGACACAGAGATGACATCGTTAACTCATTAGCGTACGCTGTATATCAAACAAAATTATCAAACGGTTCAATAAATAATCAAACAAGTATTGATGCTATCAGAAACACTATCAACTCATTCTCAGATCAACAATTAGCAAGCTTAACTGCAAACCCTGCACAAAGAGCAACAATCGTTTCAGCATTAGCAAATAATTGCACAATAGCATCAGTTCAGTCAGCCGGTGTAAATACACACTTATATGACGGTTACACAATAAACTTTGCTCCTGCATCTGTTGCACCACTAAATTCTTCAACAAGCACAACACAAGTAAATAACGACAAAGGAACAATAGAAATCCCTGACTATTCAGGTATAGGCTCAAACCTTGTTGCTGCATTCAGAAAAGCAGGTAAAACAATCGATAACGAAGCACAGGTCGCATCAAATGTTGATAATAAAGTAACATCAAACTATACTTATGCAGCAGATCTTAATGACTATATCGCAAAATACCTGAAAGGCGAAAATGACGGTTCTAAAATGGATGCACTTTACAACTACATTATGAGTGGTGGTTCTCAAGTAACATTGCCTGCAGCTTATAATCATTCAACATACGATGCTACACAAGTCAACAAAGGAAACTGTGTTGTACAATACGGTACAAAAGAAGAAGGTACCGGTGAATGGGTAATGGATACAACAAGTTCTGAATATGCAAGATACAGCGCAGAATATGATAACTTAGTTGAACTCAGAGGTACTGATTTAACATTTAAAATCATTGACGACGAGTTAGCAAATTCTACAGAATACTTAAATACCCTTCTAGACAATGATTCATTCGTTCTAATCGATTTTTCAAAAGGTTTGGGCGAAGATATGACACATACTAATATTTCCGTCGAAACAAATTTACAAGAAGTATCTGATGAAACATTGTTAAGAAAAGCAGAAGCTCAATATGAAGCTGATATGAGAAAAATTGATGCAAAAGACAGAAAATATGATGTAGAATTAGCAGCATTAGACAATGAAAGAAATGCTATCAAATCTGAAATGGAAACATTGAAAACTGTCGCAAAAGACAATGTAGAAAGAACATTCAAATTATTCGGCTAGAGTTTCAATCAGTTAAGAGTTAGAAGTTAGGAGTTATGAGCAGTTTTAAAAGTGAAAAAAGAAAGTTGAATGTAAATATATTATTTTCTTTTATTTACAACTTTCCATTTTTAAAATCGTTCCTAACTCTTGACTCCAAACTGATTAAATTCTCTCATTGCAAGTCTTAATATCTTGTTTTTATTTTACTTATAAATTATATGTTTGAACAGTATTTGATTTTAAAATTATGATTTTTGGTTTATCTATGAATAAAAAAAAAGAAAGCCTTGCTTTAAGCAAGACTCAAAAATATACATTTACCCCACACACATACTACCATACTTAAAGATATTTGTCAACCTATTGTTTTAATTTGTTTATTTCATTCATTTTAATAAAAATAATTAAAATGAATTAGTGCAATTTTTTGTTGATTTAATATAATATAATTAATTATATAGGAGTATAATATGTCCGTAAATGATACTTTGGCAATGATATTAGCAGGTGGTGAAGGAAAAAGACTGTATCCGTTAACAAAAGACAGAGCGAAACCTGCAGTTCCTTTTGGTGGAAGATATAGAATTATTGACTTTGTTTTGAATAATTTCATCAATTCGGGAATTTTTAAAATAAAAGTTATTACTCAGTATAAATCAGATTCTTTAAATAAACATATTTCAAGAGGCTGGCAGTTATCGCCATTTCTAGACCAGTATATTGATTTAGTTCCTGCGCAAATGCGTACAGGTAATGATTGGTACAGAGGAACTGCTGATGCAGTTTATCAAAATAAACTTCATATTATAGATGAAAATCCTGAATATGTATGTGTATTTGGCGGAGATCATATATACAAAATGGATGTATTTCCTATGATAAAATATCATAAAAATAATAAGGCAGATTTAACTATATCCGCTATTCCTATTCCGATAGAGGAAGCATCCGAGTTTGGAATTATGGAAGTTGATGATAATTGGAAACTTATAAATTTTGTAGAAAAGCCTCAACATACTCCTAAAACAATCCCCGGAAACCCAAATATGTGTTTAGCATCTATGGGGAATTATGTTTTTGGAAAAGATGTTCTTCTTAATGTACTGGAAGAAGATCATAATAATGTAGAATCAAGCCATGACTTTGGAAAAGATGTTATTCCAATGATGTTGAATCAAGGTAAAAATGTTATGGTATATAATTTCTCTGATAATGAATTTAAAGGGATGTCAAAGAATGAAAAAGGTTATTGGCGTGATGTAGGGAATATTGATGCTTATTGGCAGGCAAATATGGATTTGCTGGATTATGAACCGGAACTGAATCTTTATTCAAAAGATTGGCCGTTAAGGACATTTAATTATAATTATCCGCCTGCAAAATTTATTTGGCATGAACAAGATCGTGTAGGTATGGCAACAAATTCAATGATTTCTGAAGGTTGTATTGTATCAGGCGGAACATTATCAAGGTGTATATTAGCTCCTGAAGTTAGAATTAATAGCTATTCGCAGGTTACAGAATCAATTCTGATGGAAAATGTTAATATAGGCAGATATGCAGAAATCCATAGAGCCATAATAGATAAGAATGTTAGTATTCCGCCGTATATGAAGATTGGATTTAATCAAGACGAAGACAGAGCACGAGGTTTTTATGTCTCAGCAGGTGGAATTACGGTTGTACCTAAAGGTTCAATATTAAAGTAGTT
>OMPX01000024.1 GCA_900313115.1 uncultured bacterium | reverse complement strand
TAAGAAATTTGACCTCTCCCACTGAGAGGTTATATTTTGTTTAACCCTCTTTGAGGAAGAAGGTAAATAATTATACAGATAAACTAAAAAAAAAGAACCGCATAAACGGTTCTTTTTTTAAGTTTATTCTTTGGTATTCATTATATCTATGTATGTGGTCTATATTGATTATACAGTTGCTGCAGTGCATCTTGTGATAGTTGTGCCTGATTTTGGGCATTTGTATAATCGACTTTTGCAGCTGCAACACCATTTGTTTTACTATCCTTGTGGAACATATCATATAGGCGACCTCTCAGTCCTGTGTGACCACCACGTTTTGCTGCCTTTAAATCTATTTTAGCATTTGTAGCCGCAGTTGCTTCTTCATCTGTTAACTTTTGAGTATTAACTATTTTTAAAGATTCTTGATATTCACTATCTAAATCAGTTATCTTTTTAACAGCTGCATCAAAATCAGCCTTAGATCCAAGTGCGGCAAGTTTAGATTGTAGATTCTGCAGAGCCATATCATGTTGAGCTGCAGTCTGACCACTTGCATTGACGACTGCTTTTCCTGCTTCATCCATGGCCTTTTTAGCATCATTCATTTTTTGGGTAAGGTCATTTTTGTCCGCAACTCCGGATGGCAACGAATTTTTTCTTGCTTGAACTAATTTATTAAATTTATCGGCTTCAGCCTCATTTGCACGTTTTGCATCTTGATATTTTTGAGTTTTTTGCGCCAAATCATTTAACTTATTTTCATCTACAGTGCCATTTGCATTTTTACAAGAAGCTTTCTGGTCTTGTGTCAAATATTGGGTAAAGTCTCTCGCCTTAGGTTCATTTGCTGTTGCATTTGCGGCGTCTGAATTTATGTCACCATTAATGGTTATATTTTCATTTGTTTTATAACTTTGTATGCTTCTATCATAGTTCTCATAATTTTGTAACGCATTTTTATAGCCCTCATATGTGGCTTTTGCAGTTTCGTAATTTGTTTTACTTGTGTTTTGAATACCGTCTTTAGACGAGTCTTCATCCGTAACATTACCTTTTAATGCACTTATTTCACTTTCGATGTCAGCTTTCGCCTGATCATACGATTTCGACGGTACCCCATCAGCATTCATAGATATTCCTGCTTGAGCATACTTTGTATTAAAGCTGTTTACAAGACCTGTTTTGTCCGATACATAATTATTTACAACATTTGATGCCGCAGCATATATTAGTTTATTTGTAGCAGCACAGTCTGCGCCGCCTGCACCACCGGCACCGCCTGCAGCACGAGCTTGAGCACTGGCAATGAAGATGCTGCCAAGCATGTTTGCAAACATTGTGCCCATTTCAACATATTCAGCTGTATGATCCACTTTCGGCTGAGAGTACGTCCTTCTCGATAATAAAGGATCGTACGCACCGCCTCCGGTACCATGTACTGTTGCCATTTTACTTGCTCTCTGCTTTCTGTTTTTGTATTACTCTGCAAATCAATATGATGTATATACCTAATACACCTAAGGGTGGTGTGTATTATATATGCTCTCGTCTTGACTTACATGTATATAAAGTTTTTTTTGATGGGCTGATTTCAATACGTATTTATTTTGTTACAATTGTTTACATTTTTAGTTAAAGTCAGTGAAATAGCAAACATATACTAAATTACAGGGAAAATAAAAGTCACAATCACTTCCTCTCCTAAATTATAGGAGAGGGTAATGATTTTTAATATAATGATAATATTTATTATGTATACACATTTTTTATAAACATAATATTGAGTATCTTTAGCTAGCACCATATTTGTTGAATTTTAACTTTTGTGAAATAACTTTAAATTATCATGGACAGTAGTGCCTCAAAGAGGAAAAGTGATATATTAACCTTTCCATTGTCAACTTTCCTCTTTTCACTTAATAAAGTTTATTGTTGTGTTTCACTCAATCACAAACTGATAAATAGTGACTAAGTGATTTACTGATGTGTATAATTTATATTATAATCAGATTACAGGAGAAAAAATGTTTAGACCTTTAAGAAGAATAAAACAACAATTGACAGAAAAAGATTGTATAAATGTTTTGAAAAATGAAGTAAGAGGTGTTTTGTCAGTAATAGGTGATGAGAATTACCCTTATGCTTTACCGATAAATTATTGGTATTCAGAAGAAGAAAACAAAATTTATTTTCACGGAAGCAGGGAAGGACATAAAATTGATGCAATAACAAAATGTGATAAAGTATCATTTTGTGTCTGTGATAAAGGGATTCAGATTGAGGGCAAAAAAGGACTTGATTACAAAAGTGTCATTGTTTTTGGCAGAATAAAGCCCGTAGAAGACAGAGAAAAAACTATTGATATTTGCAGAAAATTAAGTGCGCAATTTGATTTTGGCGAAGATTATATTGAAGAAGAAATCAAAAAATTTGCAAAGTTTGTATTATGTTTAGAACTTACTCCCGAACACATTTGCGGAAAAAATGTAAATGAAAGTTAAAATATAGATAAATAAATGCAATTCATAATTAAATTGAGTAATTATATCCAATGATATAGTAATGCTATAATACATAGTAAGTATTATAAGAAGTTGTTGAGGTTGCAGCCGCTCTTTAAGTAACACCGACACGCTGTGCTCCGACTCTCCGTAATCACTCATCTGTATATGTTTTATAATGAGAAAGTCTAAAAGACTACTTTCATTGAATGAAACATTACAGTAGCTTGAAGCCGAAGCAGACAGCTCATTGTTGCGTTTTAATTCCCAAATGAATAATTCTATATTCCTATAGTATTTTTATTTCTGTCCTGATAATGTATCATAAACTTTAGCAACGATTTTCCATTCGCCGTTGATTTTGTTCAGATTCAGGATGTCTGTGAACTTGTATCCATGCCAGTTATCCTCAATAACCTGAACAACTGCAATTGTTTTTTCCAACATCAAAACATCAATCCTTGAGATATAATCATCACCGCAAGCGCCAAATGTATCAATGGTTTTATAAAATTCTTCTATCGGACCTGATTGATAAGTTTTTTCGTTCAATTGACCGAAAAAGCAAGCTTTTTCATAAAAATACGGTTTAACTATATCGCTTTTACCTGACTTAACCGCTTCGCAGAATTTCTTTGCAACATTTTCTACTGCGTTATATTCTTTTATATCATCTCTCATAAAAATACCTCTTTCTTTCAACTTAATAATTTTATAATTCAATGGTTTCCAAATCATCAGGAATGTATAATTTTCCGTTATAATATTTAGAACCTTCTTCAGTATATAATTTTTTTCTTTTTTTAATATTTTTATCTTCTGTATGGTATAGAATAAGGTTTTTAATATTTAATTTTTGGGCTAATTCGCAAACATCTTTAACTGTTGAGTGGTGTTTTTCGTAAGGATCAAAAATATCTCTTTCGGAATACAGACAAAATGCCTCATGCATAAGCCAATCGCAAGTCATAGCATATTTTCTACACTCTTCTGTTAAAGGTTCATCTCCGCAGCAAGTGAGTTTCTTCCCGTTTCCTATATCCATACAAAAACCAAATTGTTTTGCTTTTGTTGATTTTATATCGAAAAATGTTGTTTTTTGCCCGATTATATCTAAAATTTCTCCATCGGTAACTTCCACTAAATGCAGTCTTTTATCGATAAAATCGGACTCTTTTTTTCGCAAAAGATTTTTTGCCATATCACGTATTAAATCCAAGACTTCTTTATGAGAATAAATATAAGCTTCTCCATTATAATCACCGTGTCCCATAAATTGACATATCATTCTGACCATCCAAATAATACCTAAAAGATGATCAATATGTTTATGCGTTACAAAAATATGACGAATACTCATCCAATCATAACCAGCAGATTTTATTTGATTGAGAATAGCATTTCCTCCGCCACCGTCAACCAAAAAAGCTTGCCCTTCATTTTCTAATAAAAAACAAGTGTTATAACAATCTGTAACAAGGGCATTCCCTGTACCAAGCATTGCAAGTTTCATTCTGTATCCTCTATTTATTCTTAATCCTTTTTAAAACCATTTTGGGTATAAGCTTTCCTGAATAAAAAATATTGATTTTAATATTATAGACTTTTACCTAATTCATACGCTTTGTTCGGATATTCGGTTTGTCTTAATTGTTCAACACTTTCTATCCCAATAGCATTGATTATTCCTGCATTTTCCATGTTTAACCAATTCAAAATTGCATTATATTGTTGATTTAAACTATCATTTACAACCTCAACAGGAGAATGCTGAACCGATATTAAAACTCCTTTATTTGACTTTTCTTTTAATTGAGGGTCTATACTATAAAATCTATCTATAACTTTTTTAATAGTTGATGTCATTCCAAAATAATAAATTGGAGTAACAAATACAATCACATCCGAGTTCAAAAGATGTTCTCTAAGTTCAACGAAATCATCTTTATGAATGCAAGGTCTTGAGCCCATAGCACAGGCATTACATCCGAGACAATTTTTAATATCGGAATGAGCCGAATCAAATCTGAAAATTTCGTGACCGTTTTCTTTTGCACCACGAATAAATTCATCCGCCATATAATTTGATGTACCGTTTTTTCTTGCACTTCCTGTTATTACAGTTATCTTCATTTATACTCTCCTCTTATGCTATGATACTATAAAATTACTCATTTTATTTTTCTGCTTCAATTTTGAATATTACAGGACGGAGTCCGTCATTGCAGGAACAAATCGCAACCCCCGGTTTTCTTATCCAGTCACCGTAATAAAAAAGTTCTTTTGTTGCTCCGCCGTGAGCAAGTGTAAAAACATATTGATAAATTGCCTTCCAAGCTTCATTACAGAACCCTTCAGGACATTCCCAATCAGCATAAAAAACCTGTCCTTCCTTTAACATCGGGCAAGGGGTTAAACCCTCTACTCCGTACTCTTTTGCAAGTTCTTCATCAAAATTTCGTTTCAAAACCGTTATTTTACACTTTTTCATTATTTTTTACCTTTATTTTTGTAATAACTTAAACCAATTTTTATTGTATTCAAGTATTCCTTCATTTTTAAGTTTGCT
>OMPX01000137.1 GCA_900313115.1 uncultured bacterium | reverse complement strand
GAGAAAAAGCTGCTCAAATCCTTATTCAGCAAACAGATAAAATCTTTCAGCCACTGCAAAACATTTTAAAAGACGACAATAATTATTATATCAAACGAATTATGGAACAAAATTAAATTTTGCTCAGTAATTCACTTTGAGAAACAATAACCTGTTCAGAAGTCGACAAATTTTTAACAGAAACGGCTCCGTTCTTAATTTCATCTTCACCTAATATAACCGCATAATTAGCGACTTTCGAAGCTTTTTCCATCTGTTTGGTAAACTTCTTGCCTGCAAAATCAAAATCAACTTTCTTATTATTATCTCTTAGATATTTAACCAGCTTCAATGCTTCTATTTTATCAGTTGATACAACATAAGCATCAAGTTTATCATCTTCAGGTTTCTGCATTAGAGAATATAATCTTTCCATACCCATTGCAAACCCAATGGCAGGAGTATCCTCACCGCCTAAATTCTTTACTAAACTATCATATCTGCCGCCGCCACATACTGCATTTTGAGAACCAAGATTGTTTGATTTTATCTCAAAAACAGTTCTGTTATAATAGTCTAAACCTCTAACCAATAATTTATTTACTGAATATTTTATTCCTAAAACATCAAGATATGATTTTAATTCTTCGAAATGATTAGCACACTCTTCGCAAATAAAATCCCCCTGAATAACTTCTTTCACTTCAGGTTTCTCAAATATTGCCTTACAGCTTTCCACCTTACAATCAAGCAATCTTAAAGGATTTTTCTCATATCTGACCTGACAATCTTCACACAATTCATTAAAATATGGTTTCAAAACTTCTTTCAATTTTGATTTAAAATTTTCTCTGCATTCAGGACAGCCGAGCGAATTGATTTCTACTTCCAAATCATTCAAACCTAACGCATTAAGATAGGACACCGCTAATTCAATAACCTCGGCATCAGCCGTTGCATCCTTAACACCGAACATTTCCACCCCAACTTGATGGAACTGTCTTTGACGACCTGCCTGCGGTCTTTCGTATCTAAACATCGGACCTTTATACCAAAGCTTTACAGGTGCGGATAATCTGTGCATACCGTTTTCAATAAATGCACGAACAACACCTGCCGTATTTTCCGGCCTTAAAGTAAGACTTCTTTCACTTTTCTCAAACGTGTACATTTCTTTATTCACGATATCGGTAGTATCACCTACACCTCTTGCAAACAATTCAGTCGCCTCAAATATAGGTGTTCTTAATTCTCCATACCCTGCATTTGAAAAAATTCTGCGCGCTTCATCTTCCATCTTATACCACAGACCCATTTCCTGCGGTAAAATATCTTTTGTTCCTTTTTGTACTTTGATTATATTTGCCATAGTAATCTGATTATATTACAAACATAACTCGAACAAAAGAAATAAACTTACACAATAGAAAAATTTGAAATACCCGTTGTTATCATAGCAACTTCAAATTTATCCGCCTGTTTTAGAACATCTGGAGTAACCCCCGGTTGTATAATAAGAGAAATTCTGTTTTGAACTGCAACATTTAAATCATGGACTGTCAAAGGTACATCTGTTGCCAAAACGGCTTCTTTAGCCTGTTCACAAGCTTTATCAAGTGCATATTCAAACGCAGGAGTCTGAAGTCCTTGAGAAACCCCTGACGTTTTAAAATCTTTTACTACAACAACACCTGCACTTTTAATATACTTTGTAATTTTCCAGGCAAAAATAGCATCTTCAATTTGTTCAACATCAGGTTTAATCTTTGATACCACCTTAAAAGACTCTTTGTCTAATTCTTTCTTATTTTTTTCCTGAACAACCGTACCAAAAGGAGTAACAAAAATTTCTTCTTTCAGATAATTTTTATACTCATTTAATGGAGTATTTAATTTTACATATTTAATTTTCTTTGAATCCATATAATTTTCAGCTTCTGCAGTAAATTCAGGAGCTACAATCAGATGCTGAGGTGTAAGCAAACGTACTAATTCAACATCAACAGGTTTTGTAACAGCAACAACACCACAGATTGAATCAATAGGATTGCAATCAATTGCTTTTTGGAAAGCATCAAATATTGTTGAACCAAGAGCACAGCCTGTCAGGGTATTATTCTTTACTAAAACAACTGCACAAACATCATAAAATTCAGATGCTATTCCCAATGCTAAGTTTAAATTTAAAATATCAGAATAACCAAGTTCTGCAGATGATTGATAATCTACCATATCATGTGAATGATATAACTTTGCACATTGATTAACAGTCGCACCTGAACTCAAATCCCTTATAACATCTAATTTAATTGTATCTTCCATTTATATTTCCTTTTTACCGTTGTATATAATTTCAATATGTAATTCTACCGCTACTATTAAAAGTCTTGTCCTGCAGTAGGAATAGGAGGTTGTGTCATCTGAGGAGCAAGCGGTCTTGGCTGAGGCGAATTATTTTGATAACCGTTCTCATGCATTTGAGGATTATATGAATTAACCTGAACAACATCTTCCGTTGGTGCTGTCGTATCAGAATCATCAACATATTTTGAAGCATTCTTAGAATCAGTCAACTGAGATACTTTTTTGCCTGCTTTTGCTGATAACATATCAGGGAAACCAAATTCTTCATTCCCATACGGTTCTGTTGCTTTTCTCATAACATCACGCCAAATAATTGCAGGAACAGTACCACCTGTAAGTCCTCCCATTCTGCTGTTATCATCATTACCAACCCAAACACCCGTAACAACGGAAGGCGTAAATCCAACAAACCACGCATCTTTATAATCATCTGTTGTACCTGTTTTACCTGCACAAGGTTTTCCTATATTAGCTGCCATACCTGTACCATGTTTTACTACCATTTTTAACATTGAAGTCATTGTTGCTGCAACATCTGTATCTAAAACTTTTTCAATTCTTGCTCTCGGTGCTGAATATAAAATTTTGCCTCTTGAAGATTCAACTCTTTCAATCGCATAAGGTTCAACTTTATAACCACCGCTTGCAAATATTCCGTAAGCTCTTGTCAGTTCAAATAATTTAACACCGTTAGAACCTAACGCAATAGTAAAATCATACTGCAACGGAGTATTTATTCCCATCATTCTGGCAACCTGAATAACGGATCTTACACCAACATATTCTATTAACCTTACCGCACAAACATTTGATGATACCATAAGCGCCTTGTACAAAGGTATTCTTCCTCTATACTTATTTCCATAGTTATGAGGTGCCCAATTTCCGTGACGATATGGTGTATCGTCAATCACATCGTTTGGAGTAAGTCCTTTTTGAATAGCTGCAGTATAAATAAACGGTTTAAACGCAGAGCCCGGTGGTCTGATTGCCTGAGTAACCCTATCATATTGGCTGTCCGCATAATTTTTTCCACCTGCATAAACCAAAATTTTACCGTCAACAGGGCTGAATGAAAAAATTGCAGCTTGACTGTTTGCCCCTCTCATACCCCACGCATTTAAATCGTTGATTAATGCTTCATTGGCTGCTTTTTGCGCATTATAATCAAGAGTTGTTATAATTTTATATCCGCCTGATGTAATTTCTTGTTCCGTAAAGCCTAATCTTGCCAATTCACGTATTACATAATCACAAAAATAAGGAGCTTTATTTAACGTGTAATATCTGGGTACGGAAGTCAGTTTTACGTCCTCTTTTTGCGCTTTTTCCATTGTATCTTTATCGATATAATGCATCTTATACATACGTTCAAGAACTTTATTACGTCTTTTTATAGCTAAATCTTTGTTATTGAAAGGAGAATAAACAGAAGGAGCTTGCGGTAATCCTGCAATAAGAGCCATTTCACCAAGTGTTAATTGATTTAATTTTTTGTTAAAATATGTCTCAGAAGCCCCCTGAACACCGTATGCACCTGAACCAAGATATACATTATTCAGATACATCTCCAAGATTTGTTCTTTACTCAAAGATTTTTCAATTTTAGCTGCTATGATAATTTCTTTTAATTTTCTGGTGTATGTTTGTTCATTTGACAAAAACAACATTCTTGATAACTGTTGAGTAATTGTACTACCGCCTTGAACAACTTTGCCTGCTAAAACATTCTCAACCATAGAACGAGTCAGTCCGAATAAGTCATAACCGTTGTGTTTATAAAAATTCTTATCTTCTGTAGCAATTATTGCCTGTTGCAGCTCTTTAGGAACATCTTTTATACTAACCTTTGAAAAGGTACACGCATTAAAAGTTTTTATAACTTCACCATCAGCAGAATAAAAAGTTGTAACCATATTTGGTCTAAAATCAGACAAATTATCTATAGGCGGGACCATTGCCAGATAAACATTCAATGCTACTAAGCCGCCTAAAACAACTGCGACACCAATAATAAGCAGCCTTTTTAACGTATCAAAAAGAGAGTCATCTTCTTCTTTTTCATAACTTCTTGAAACTCTCGTTTTAAAATCATCATAATCACGTTTTTTATATCCTGACATATTTAAACCTCTTTAAAATTATAGGAAAATTTAACTTGTATATGGTATTATTTTATCAGAAAAAACAATTATATAAAACAATGATAATAGATTTACTTACTAACATAAAAAATGAATTTTTATCATATTTCGTACCTGAAAGAGTTGAATACGAAATAGTCGGACAATGCATAAAATGCGGCAAATGCTGCAACTACATGTACAGCTATGACACCTACACTGAAAAAGAATTCAAAATTATGCAGTTTTTATTCCCCGCATACAAAAGATTTTATATAAAAGGAAAAGATGAGGACGGCAACCTTATCTTTGCATGTAAATATGTAACAAAAGAAGGTTTATGCTCTGTCTATGACAAAAGATTACCTATGTGTAAAAAATACCCCGCAAGAAAAATATACTCACATGCAAAACTACACGAAGGCTGCGGATACAAAATTATAGACAAAAATTTTGAAGATTACTTAAAAAACTAAACTTGTAACACATCAATTGCCAAATCGACCTTGCCGAAAGGTGCACTAACCTGATACCCGCTAACGAAAGATGCTAATTTTTCTTTCATCTCGACAGCAATTTCAAGACCAATCTTCAAACCATCCTCTTTTGTTTTTGCTTTTTCCATACGTTTTATTACAGAATCAGGAACATTTACCCCCGGGACTTCTGTCTTGAGAAACATTGCATTTTTGTATGAAACCAAAGGCCATATACCTGCAACAACAGGAATTGAAATATTATCCGTCTTATCAATAAACCTAAAAAGTGCCTCAACATCAAAAACAGGTTGAGTAATAATATATTCAGCACCTGCTTGAACTTTGTTTTTAAGATGATTTATTTCCTTGTCAATATCAAGTGCACACGGATTAGCACCCACACCAATTAAAATAGACGTTGGAGGATTGATAATATTACCTGCAATATCAACTCCATGATTCAAATTATTAACAACAGTCGTAAGTCCAACCGAATCAACATCAAAAACAGCAGTTGCATCGGGATAATTGCCCAATTTTGGAGGGTCACCTGTCACAATCAAATAATTTCTGAGCCCTCCTGCATATCCGCCCAACAAATCTGATTGCATACCAATTAGATTTCTGTCCCTGCAACAATAATGCAAAATGGTTTCCATGCCTGTCTGTTTTTCAATCATTAAAGCCGTAACAAGCGGTGAAATTCTTGAACTTGCTCTCGGCCCATCAGGAATATTTATAGCATCTATACCTGCTTTTTTACAAAGCTCTACTTTTTTTATAACATCTGATAAATCGACTGAACGTGGCGGTGTAATCTCAATTGTTGTAGCAAAGTCTTTTGAAAATAATTTCTTTGCAAAATTACTTTTTTCATGAGCCGGAGTAACAACTATTTCATTATTTTTAGATATATCGACATCAACAACTTCGATGTGTTTTTTAGCAGAACTTATTGCCTTTATGGCCTTTGCCATATCTTCGATATGAGTTTCATTTGTACCACAGCAACCGCCAACACCTTTTACGCCAAGCTCAACATAATGCTTACAATATGAAGTAAAATACTCAGGAGTATTCATATAAATCATTCTTCCATCTATTTTTTGAGGAGAACCTGCATTTGGCTGAACAACCAAAGGTTTATGAATTATATCAATTATTTTCTTTACAGCACTCAACATTGCATGTGGTCCGATTGAACAATTAAGTCCTAAAACATCAACATATTCTGATTTATCCAGCAATGTTATTGCACGTTTTATACCAAGACCATTTGGTGTTTCAAGCTCTTTCTTTAAAGTAATCGAACCAAAAACAGGCAAATTTAACTTCTTTGCAATTTTAGCGCCCAAAAGCAATTCATTTATATCAAAATATGTTTCAAACATTATTCCGTCAACCCCGCCGGATTTTAGAGCCTCTATTTGTTCATAATAACTTTGCTCAATTTCTTTTATATTCTCTGAAGTCATCATAGAACCAAAATTTAGCCTTGAACCTACTGAACCGAGTACATAAACACTGTCGCCTGCAACTTCTTTAGCAATCTTTACTCCGGTCTGATTTATCTCAACACATTTACTTTCCAAACCGAATTTTTTAAGTTTAATATTACAAGCACCAAACGTATTTGTTAAAATAACATCTGCACCTGCCTTCACATAATCTGTGTGAATACCTTTTATCATTTCAGGATTTGTAAGGTTTAACATGTCAAAACAAGTATTGACAAAAACACCCTTTGAATATATTGAAGTTCCCATTGCACCGTCAAAAACAAGCGTTCTTTTATTTATTTCTTCCAATATATTATTCATCACACAATACCTTTTCTGAGTTTTTCCTGTTCTTTTTTTACACCCAAAATAAATTCTTCATCCTTCATAACAATCTTTTGAGCAGCAACTACAGCTTCTGACGCATTTGTTGTGTGCACAACCAAACCATTATAATTAGGCGCAATTTTTACGGCAGTATGTTTTTTACTTGTAGTAGCACCTCCAACCATCAGTGCAGGAAGTTTAAACCCTTCATTTTCCATCCTTTGAGCTACTTTTTGCATTTCATCAAGAGATGGAGTAATCAAACCTGATAACGCAATAATATCAGCATTATGCACTCTTGCACTTTCTAAAATATCAGTAGAATTTACCATTACACCCAAATCTATAACCTTAAATCCGTTACAAACCAATATAAGCGATAATATATTTTTACCTATATCGTGGACATCACCTTTTACGGTTGCTAAAACAACAGTTCCAATATTTGAAGAAATCTCTGATTGCTTAAAATCTTTCTGTAATTTATCAACGATTTCTTTCATAATTCTTGAACTTTTAACGACCTGAGGCAAAAACATTTTACCCGAACCAAAATATTCACCCACAATGTTCATTCCCTCAAGCAATATATTTTCAATAATTTCCAATGGTGAATATTTTTCTAATGCCTCCTGCAAATCAGACTCAATATAATCAGTATTGCCTTTTATCAACGCATACTGAATACGTTTTGCAACATCTTCACCTCTCCATTTTTCCTGAGTCTTTTCCTCTTTTTGAGATACATCAGACATTTTTTCCGCATATTCTAATAGTAGCTCAGATGCATTATCTTTTCTGTTCAATACAACATCTTCTACAAGCGTTTTTAAAGGCTCTTCTATTTCATCATAAGTCAGAAGCATGCCGGCATTAACAATCCCCATCGTTAAACCTGCATTTATAGCATGATATAAAAATACAGTATGGATTGCTTCTCTTATTTTATTCATACCTCTGAAAGAAAACGATATATTACTTATTCCGCCTGAATACAAACAATATGGATATTTCTTCTTTAATATTTTTAATGCCTCTATAAAGTAAACAGCCTTGTTATTATGCTCAGCCATACCTGTTGCAAGCGGAAAAACATTCAAATCAAATATGATATCCGAAGGTTCGAACTGACAGACCTCGGTAAGAATTTTATATTCCCTGTCAACAATTTCAACTCTGTCATTTATCCCTGTTGCCTGTCCTTTTTCATCAAATGCCATAACAACGACAGAACCGCCTAATTCTTTAATAATATTAGCCTGTCTTATAAATTCACTCTCTCCTACCTTCAAACTTATAGAATTAACTATG
>OMPX01000038.1 GCA_900313115.1 uncultured bacterium | reverse complement strand
ACTTAGATATTGAAAATGTAGTATTGCAGGCTCATAACACATTAAATAATTGAAATTATTTCGATTTTAAGGTAATTTAAAATTATGCTAAAGAGTATTTCAATTTCAAACTATATATTGATTGATAATTGGACTGTTGATTTTCATCATGGTTTAAATGTTATTACAGGTGAAACAGGTGCAGGGAAAAGTATTTTAATTTCTGCAATAGATAATGTTTTGGGTGGAAGATGTTCTAAAGATGTTATTAAAACAGGAGAAGAAAAAGCTGTTTTGGAACTGACAGTTTGCTCCGAAAACAATGATGTTTTTGACGTTTTAAGGCAAAATGAAATAGAAACCGACGGAAATGAGTTTGTTATATCAAGAGAAATTACTCAGTCAGCATCAAAATATCGTATTGACGGAATGTTGGTTAATCAAAATGTTATAAAAGATTTGAGAGCCCATCTTTTAGATATTCATTCTCAGCATCAGTCATACACGTTTTTGCAAAAGAAGTATCATATAAAACTTTTGGATTCTTATGCAAAGACTACTTGTTCTGATTTGTTGGATGAATATTCTCAAAAATATAAATCATATCTTGATTTAAAAAAGAAGTTGGTTGAGTTGCAGACTCAATCTCAAATGACAGAAGCTCAGATTGATTTTTTAAAGTTTCAGATAGATGAGATTGAAGGGGCAAATGTAGAAGATATTAATGAAGATGAAATCCTTAATAAAGAGTTGGCAGTGCTGGAGAATGCAGAAAAATTAAAGGAACTTACAGGTGGTGCATACTGGGCATTGTCAAATGATGATAATTCAATTACATCAGGTCTGTCGAATATAAAAATGAATTTATCAAAAGCAGTACAGTTAGACGAAAATCTGAAAGATGCTGAAGGCATGCTGATTGAAGCAAATGAGATTTTGAGAGAGTTGAGTTCAACTTTGAGAGATTATTCTCAAAATATGGATAACGATACAGAAAGATTAAACACAATACAGGAAAGATTATTTGATTTGGATAAGCTTAAACGTAAATATGGCGGAACTTTAGAAGAAGTTATGAATACGTATGAGAAATTATCCTCCGAATATTCTGTTATAGAAAATTCAACAGCTGAAATTGAAAAGACAGAGCAGGAAATTGTTCAGGCTGAGTATGATTTGAGAAAATTAGCTAAAAATATCTCAGAAAAACGTAAAAATTATGCTCAGGTATTATCTTCTTTGATTGTAGAAGTGTTGGTAAAATTAGAATTGCCAAAATGTCGATTTGAAATTGGAATCAATGAGGTTGAGTTGTGTGAAAACGGGATTGATGATGTTGAGTTTTTGATTTCAACAAATGTGTCAGAGCCGTTAAGACCAATTGAAAAGGTTGCTTCAGGCGGTGAAATTTCACGTGTCATGCTTGCTTTAAAATCTATTTTTGCCCAAAATGACGATATTGATACAGTTATATTTGATGAAATAGATACCGGTATATCAGGTAAAACATCTCAGGCTGTGGCTGATGAAATTGCATCACTTTCAAAATACAGACAAATAATCATGATTACTCATCAGGCGATTTTGGCAGCAAAAGCTGACTGTCATTTTTATGTTAAAAAGGTACAGGGTGAAAGCACTCAGGTTAATATATATAATTTGTCTGATGAAGACAGGCTGAATGCTCTTGCAGAGCTTGCGAGCGGTGAAATAACCGAAGAATCTTTAAATTTTGCAAAAACTTTAGTATAATTTATCAATTTACATTTATTTCTGTTCAAATTATTATATATTTATGCCACATTTTTTTATAAAATCAGTAAATATAAACGACTCGCAAATCATTATAGACGATGCTGAAAATTATAATCATATCGTAAAGTCTTTGCGTGCAAAAGAAGGAGAAGAGCTATTATTGATTGATGAAAATGAAATTGAATATAAAACTGTAATTAAATCAATCATTGATAAAAAAATCGTAGCAGATATTATAACAAGTGAAAAATCAAATAGGGATTTACCTTATAATCTATATCTTGCGCAATCTCCGCTCAGAAGTGATGCACAGCTTACAATAATGGAAAAAGCAACAGAATTGGGTGTAAGAGGGATTTATCCTATTTATACCGATAATTGTGCTTTAAAAAAAACTGTTGCAATACAAAAGGTTGAAAAATGGCAAAAAATAATGTACGAAGCATCCAAACAATGTGAAAGAGCGAATATTCCGACTTGCTATGAACTTACTGATTTGAATACTGTTTTGAATAACGGAAAATTTGATAGAGTAATAGCTCTTTGTGAGAGAAATACGAACGATTCATTAAAAGATTATTTAAGAAATAATTCAGTAAAAGATAATGAAAACATTTTACTGATTATAGGACCTGAAGGCGGCTTTTCGCAGAAAGAATTTGAATTGTTTAGAACGAAAAATCTACCAATGCTTTCATTAGGTAATCTTATTTTAAAGGCAGAAACAGCTGTAATTGTTACATTAGGAAATGTTGTATATGAGTTTGGCGAATAATTACGTATATAATTTATTAAAACAGAACAAACATAAGTTGTATCTTGTGGGTGGTGCTGTCCGTGATTATTTAATGAATAAAGATACACACGATTGTGACATCATTGTGGAGGATATTTCTGCCAAAGAGTTTTGCAAAGAATTTTCAAAAGATAATGAAGTCGCAACTGTCATAACTTTGGACGAAGTAAACAATATTTATCGTATTGTTATGCCTGATAAAATCAATTACATTGATGTTACAAACCCTATCAATAACTCTTTAGAAGATGATTTGAACAGAAGAGATTTAACAATAAATGCTTTGTCAATAGATATAAAAACAGAAGAACTTATTGATTTGTCAGGCGGACAACAAGACCTGAAAAACGGAGTTATAAGAGCAATATCAGAAGAAAATTTTATTGATGATCCGCTTCGGATAATAAGAGCTTTTAGATTTGCTTCCGTGTTAGGTTTTGAAATAGATAAAAATACTCAAGCTATTATAAAAAAACACAGCGGGTTGGTGTTAAAGCCTGCTGTCGAGAGAATAAATTGCGAAATTCTGAAATTATTTGGCGGGAAAAATGCGCACAAGGTCTTACTTGATATGGATAAAGTCGGAATAATTGATATATTATTTCCAATTATGCTTGATGTTAAAAAAGTTCCTGCGAATACTCATCATCATTTGGATTTGTTTAATCATTCAATTGAAACAGTAAAGCAAATTCAAAAGATATATGAAAATTCTGATAAAGAAGTAAAAGAACATTTAGAACGTATTGATTTTGGGGGAGATACAAGACTTGCTCATTTAAAATTTGCAGGATTTCTCCACGATATAGGCAAGTTTTCAACATGGACAATTGAAGATGATGGAAGACATCGATTTATAAGACATGATGAAATTGGAGAAGAAATAGCAAGAGCTATTTTGAAAAAATCTAAGTTTTCAAAAAAACAGATTGAATATATATCTCAGATGATTCGACATCACATGTATCCCTCATCAGTTATATCAGCGCCTAATTTGTCGGATAAAATTTATATGCGTTATGTAAGGAAAGCAGGTGATAACGCAATAGATATGATAGTTATTGCAAAAGCTGACAGATTATCTGCTCTTGGTCCTCTGGTTACAAAGCAGATGGTAGATGATAATATTAATGGTTTGAATAAACTTCAAGACTTTTATATAAAAATTAAACCAACATTAAAACCTGTTCCAAAATTGCTGAGCGGTAATGACATTATGAAAATATTAAATATAAAACCTTCAAAAGAATTAGGTGAAATTCTGAATAATTTGAATGAAGCTCAGTTGGAAGGAAAGGTTAATACAAAAGAGGAAGCAATAATATTTGTGCAAAGTTATAAGTAAAAAGTAAATTACTTATAAAATAACAAGAAAATCTTATGTTTTGTTTCTATCTGTGAAATCAGAGTGTATTAATTATTGGCTTAAAAAGAGAATATTTATTTTCCGGTTACTGTATATCTGCAAAGTTGATAAACTATAATTTACATATCTACACCTAATTTTATTAAAAATCTTTGTTTTTGGTACAATTAAGAATGTCACATAATAAATTGATATAAGGAAGAGAATAAATGAAGAAAATATTTTGGTTATTAGCAGTTGTAATGATGAATATTCAACAAGTATTTGCATTCAATGTTGATGCTTTTATGGATAAAACAGTTGCACCCGTATCGGATGCAATTGCGGATGTTATTTTTACAACAGTGCCAATGCCGGGTGGTGAAATTCCATTGATTATTTTATGGATATTGCTGGCAGGTATTTTCTTTACAATATACTTTAAGGGTATCGCAATTTGGGGTTTGAAACATTCAATCGAACAGTTAATAGCACCATCAAAGAACGGTGATGGAAACGGCGAAGTTTCTTCGTTTCAGGCTCTTGCAACTGCCCTATCAGGTACTATTGGTATAGGTAGTATAGCAGGGGTTGCTATTTCTATTTCGATTGGTGGTCCGGGTGCTGCTTTTTGGATTTTCTTCGGAGCAATTCTTGGTATGTCTATCAAATTTGCAGAAGCAACTTTGGCAGTCAAATACAGAAGATTTAACCTTGACGGTTCTATATCAGGCGGACCAATGCACTATATTGCGCATGGTTTAACAAGAAAAGGTCTACGTTGGTTAGGTCAGCCGTTATCTGTATTATTTGCTATTCTTTGTATTGGTGGCGGTATTACAGGCGGTAATATGATTCAGATTAACCAAACTGCTCACCAAATAGTATTTATTACAGGTAAAGATGCAAGTATTTTTCACGGTTGTACATGGATAATCGGTTTGGTTATTGCAATTTTAATTTGGCTGGTTGTTGTCGGTGGTATTAAGAGTATAGCAAAAGTTACAACTGTTTTGACACCTTCAATGTGCTTGTTGTATATTATTTCAGGTTTAATTGTAATCTTTGCAAATATTACATCAATTCCTGATGCGATAGCATTGATTGTTCGTGAAGCATTTCATCCAACTGCGGTTGCAGGCGGTTTCTTCGGAATTGTTGTTATTGGTTTAAGACGTTCGGTACAGTCTAATGAAGCAGGTACAGGTGCAGCGGCAATTGTTTATGCAACAGCTCAGACTAAAGAACCTGCATCACAAGGATTTGTTGCTTTGTTAGAAACATTTTTAACAGGTGTTTTATGCTTGTTTACATCTTTTGCAATTGTGTTATCGGGTGTTCTTGACAACACTCAGATTGGGCAAATCTCAGGTATAGAACTTGCATCTAATGCGTTCCAATCTGTTATTTCGTTCTTCCCGATAATTTTATCAATCATTGCTGTGTTATTTGCATTGTCAACATTGATATCTTGGGCATATTACGGACAAAAAGCATGGACTTTCTTGTTGGGTGAAGGCAGAAAACGTGCTTTGATATTTAATTTTATATATTGTGCATTTATTGTTATCGGTTCAAGTTTGAATGTACAGTCAATAATTAACATTACTGATGCTATGATGCTTGCGATGTCTATTCCGAATTTGATAGCAATATATATTCTTGCGGCGGATATCAAGCGTGATATGAACTTGTATTGTGATAAGTATTTGTTTAAAAAGGAAAAATAAATTGAAATTACTTTTTGCAAGTCAACGAGAAGATATATTGGAAAGTGTAAAAAAACAACTTCCTGATATAGAGATTGTTGTGTGCGATTCTGTATTAGAAATAAGTAAT
Source organism: uncultured bacterium (assembly GCA_900313115.1). GTDB lineage: Bacteria > Cyanobacteriota > Vampirovibrionia > Gastranaerophilales > Gastranaerophilaceae > UBA2883. The sequence continues at coordinate 8,817 of OMPX01000038.1, read as the reverse complement.
CTGAAAGAATATGATTTAATTGCGTTAACAGATTATATTGAAGGGGTAACTCAGGAAATCATAGATAATAACAGAGTAATAAATGTGCATCAATCACTTTTGCCGTCTTTTCCTCAAAAAAGTGCTCTGAAAGATGCTTATTTGAATGGGGTTAAGGTATTTGGCGTGTCTGTTCACAATGTTGAATTAGTTGAGAAGAATATTTTATCAGGGAAAATAATTGCTCAATATCCTGTGTTAATAGATAATTACACACATTTTGACGAGCTTGAAACTGAGATAAAACAGCTTGAGCAGCAACTTTATCCGTTAGTGATAAAATCTATATTAGAGGATAAAGTTTTTGATATAGTTGATTTTTTAAGCACTCCAAATTTAGCTCACGGTTGTAGCGGCGGATGCGGCGGTTGTCATAACTGCGGCAAAAATTAGTTGCTTAACTCTGCCAAAGCCTGTTCGAACTGTTCGTCATTAGGAGCTTTGCCGTGCCAGCCTGCATTATTTTCCATAAATGAAACGCCTTTTCCTTTAACTGTGTTTGCAATAATAGCAAAAGGTTTATCAGCTTGTTTTGCTCTTTCCACTGTTTCATAAATCTCGTTCAGGTCATGACCATTGATTTCTGCAACTTCCCATCCAAAAGCTTCGAGTTTTTTATCAAGTGGGTCAAGTGACATGACATCTTCTGTGCATCCGTCAATTTGTAATCTGTTACGGTCAATAATTGCAATAATATTATCAAGTTTTCTGTGAGAAGCCTGCATAAATGCTTCCCATACAGAACCTTCCTGAAGTTCTCCATCACCCATATATACAACAACGTGCGCAGGGTTTTTATCCAGTTTTAAACCTATTGCCATACCGCATCCAACAGATAAACCTTGTCCGAGAGAACCGGTTGAAACTTCTATTCCGTCTAATTCTCTGCAACATGGGTGACCTTGTAATCTTGATTTGTATTTTCTGAAGGTCATTAGCTCTGATTCAGGGAAAAATCCTTTTTGAGCTAATACAGAATATAACAGTGCAGATGCATGACCTTTTGATAAAATAAATCTGTCTCTTTTATCAAAGTCTTGAGCCTCTTTCCAATCAGCAGGAATATTTAGTGATTTTTGATATAATACGTTGAGTATTTCAACTCCTGAAAAAGCACCGCCAATATGTCCCGATGATGCGTTATGAACCATTTTTAAAATATTTATTCTTGTTTGTTTGCAGATTTTTGTTAAATCAGATACTTCTTCTGCAGTAAGTAAAGTTTTAGTCATGAAATTACCCCTATTTACCCCTATTTACCACTATTTACCCCTAATTTTTTCTTTTATAACTCTTAACACAAATAACGGAAGTGTCGGGAAGATTCTTTTAAATCTTTCAGGTTGTTTAACTGTTCTGTATAACCATTCTATCCCTAATTTTTGATATATTTCGGGAGCTCTTTCAACCATACCTGACCAAACATCAAAACTTCCGCCAACACCAATCATAAGTCCATACGGTAAAATTTGTCTTGCTTCTTTTATAAACTTTTCTTGTTTTGGTGAGCCAAGTGCAACAAGAACTAATCTTGCGCCTGTGTTTTTAAGTTCGTTTAGAATAGTATTATTTTCCTGAAAGTATCCATCGTGAGAATAGACAATATTCAAATTTTCTATTTCATTTTTTAGGTTTTCGCAAGCTTTTTCAACAACTTCGGGTTTTGCTCCGATTAGAGCAATAGGAAGATTGTTTTGTGCAGATTTTTCAATCATTTTTTTTGCAAAATCTACCCCTGCAATTCTGTCAACATTTTTACCTAAAATTTTTAAGCCAATTTTTACGCCGACACCGTCAGGAATAACCATTTCTGCTGTTCTTAGAATATCGGAAAATTCGCTGTCAACTTTTGCACAGTCAAACATTTCTGGGTTTATTGTAACAACTTGTGAAACTTTTTCTTGTTGTTCAAGTTCAAGTGCATAAGCTGCTGCTTCATCAAAATTGAAGGTATCTATTTCATAGTCTAATAATTTAACTCTGTTCATAATTTAATTATACTTGAAAAATTGAAATAAGTATATATAATATGAAATGAACAATAATAAATAAAAATCGTTTAAATAATAAAAGGAGGCATTCTATGAAGAAAGTTTTATCAACATTATTAGTATTAGCTGTAGCAGGTACATCAGCAATGGCTGCTTCAACTTATACAGAAAGTGCAGTAAATAAATTGGTTAATCCAATAGCAAAAACGGAAGCATCTGCAAGAAATAAGGCAGCTCAAACACAAAAAGCAGTTCAGGCAAAGAAAGACGCAGCAGCAAAAGCACAAGCTCAACAAAAAGCAAAGTTAGAAGCTGCAAAGAAAGCTCAAAAAGCAAAAGCAGAAGCTGCAAAGAAAAAACTTGAAGCTACAAAAAAGGCTCAAGAAGACAAAGCAAAAGCTTTAAAGAAAGCACAAGAAGATAAAGTAAAAGCTCAAAAAGCAAAAGTTGAAAAGGCAAAGAAAGATGCTGAAGCAAAAGCAAAAGCCGCTAAGAAAGCTCAAGAAGATAAGATTAAAGCTGAAAAGAAAAAATTAGAAGCAGCTAAAAAAGCTCAGGAAGATAAGGCAAAAGCTTTGAAGAAAGCACAAGAAGATAAAGTAAAAGCACAAAAAGCAAAATTAGAAGCAGCTAAAAAAGCTCAAGAAGACAAAGCAAAAGCTTTAAAGAAAGCACAAGAACAAAAAGCAGCTGCAGCTAAGAACAGAATAAATGCAGAAAAGAAAGCTGTTTCTAAGGCAAAATCAAATGCTAAAAAGACAGTTGAAACAAAGAAAAAACTATGGAATGATTTAACAAAGATTAAATAAGATATTGTTAATAACAAAAAAGAGCCAAGTTTAACCTTGGCTCTTTTTTTATATTATTCTAAATCACATAATCATTAATAGTTCCCTGATAACTTTTGTTGCAACTGCAGTTGAACATCCTGACGAATCATAATCAGGAGCAAGTTCAACAACATCTGCTCCAATAATATCAAAATCTTTTATGTATTCAAACCAGCCCATAAGTTCATTAAAGCTCATTCCTCCACTTTCGGGAGTACCTGTTCCGCTCATAACAGACGGATCTAATACATCTAAATCAACGGTTACAAATACTTTTTTGCCCTTTAGACTATCTAAATCAGAGTATGATTTCGCAAGTGTACCATTAGCCTCCATAAAATCCCATTCTTCCTTCATGCCTGAGCGAATACCTATTTGTTTTATGTTTTCAGGTTTCACAAATTTAGAGCATAATCTTATAACTGCTGAATGTGACAACTCTTCTCCTAAGTATTCTTCTCTAAGGTCAGTATGAGCATCAAAGTGAATTATAGCTAAATCTTCTCCATAAACTTCGTGAACAGCTTTTATTTCGGGGTAAGTAACGAGATGTTCTCCTCCGATTCCAAAAACTCTTTTGCCGTCTTTGTATATTTGTGCAACATTTTCTTTTATTAAATCAAGTGAACCTTTGGTGTTTCCCAACGGAAATTCTAAATCGCCGGCATCGTGAAAATTGCAGTCAGCCAGTTCTTTATCAAATCTTGGTGAATATTCTTCGAGTCCCCAACTTGCAAGCCTGATTTGTTCAGGTGCAAATCTTGAACCTGAACGATATGATACCGTACCGTCAAAAGGTAAACCAATCATAACTATATTTGAATCTTCATAACTTGGGTTCTGTCCCATCCAGTTTCTGTCTAAAAAAGGTCCTTTAAGCATATATTTTCTCCTCAATGTAATTATACTATAATTTGCCCTATATACAAAAATATAAAAATATGATAAGATATTATCAGATGTAGTAGAAAAATTTTTAGGAAAATATATGCGATAAAATTAGGGGTAAATATATAGGCTAAAATATAGACAGATAAAGCGATATAACTATCTGATGTAATAATAACCGAATATATTTACAAGTAACATCCAAATAATTGTGGCGGTAGGCTATATGTACCGACAGTCGTATATATTATAATAAAAACAGTAGAAAAGGATAAAGCAGATGAATACCGGTATTTCAATCGCTTTGATTGTGGTGTTGGCACTCGCAGTTGTCGTGCTTTGTTTTATGTACGCAAAATTGTCAAAACAATCTAAGCTTAATGCTGCCGATTTAGCTGAAAAGGAAGCGCTTATCAAAAAAGAAGCGCTTATCAGTGCTAAAGAAGCTTTGCAAGATGAAAGAGAAAAATTTAACGAAGAAGAAAGAGATAGAAGAAGAGAATTGAATAATCTCGAAAATAAACTCTCGAAAAGAGAGGATGAACTTGAGAACAAAATTCAATCTGTTACTGACAAAGAATCTCATTTAGATAAACGTGAAGAAGATATAGACAGAAAAGAAAAAGAACTTGATGAAGCTTTGCAAAAACAATTGTCTGAATTAGAAAGAATTTCAGGACTTTCTGTTGAAGAAGCTAAAAATATGTTGCTTGAACAACTTAAGCAAAGTCTTGCTCAGGAACAAATGCAGTTGATTCGTGAAAACGAAGCAAAGATAAAAGAAGATGCTTTAGAAAAATCAAAAGAAATCTTATCAACAACAATGCAAAGATGCATGATGGAACAAGTGGTTGAGTCAACAGTTTCTGTCGTATCACTTCCAAATGATGAAATGAAGGGCAGAATTATCGGTCGTGAAGGTCGTAATATCAGAACACTGGAAACATTGACAGGTGTTGATTTAATCATTGACGATACACCTGAGGCAGTTGTTCTTTCTTCATTTGATCCTGTTCGCAGAGAAGTTGCTAAACTTGCCTTGGAAAAACTTATTCAGGACGGACGTATTCACCCTGTAAGAATTGAAGAAGTTGTTGAAAAATCTAAGGCTGAAGTAGAGAAGAAAATCTTTACAGAAGGTGAAAATGCAGCACTTGATATGGGTGTTATGGGCTTGAGTAAAGAACTTATAAAAGACCTTGGACGTTTATATTACAGAACAAGCTATGGTCAAAATGTACTTACTCACTCATTAGAAGTAGGTCATATTGCAGGTATGCTGGCAGCTGAGCTTGGTGCTAATGTTTATACTGCTAAACGTGCAGGTTTATTACACGATATAGGTAAAGCAGTTGACCAAACTCAAGAAGGTACACACATTCAGTTGGGTGTTGAACTTGCAAGAAAATTTGGCGAAAGAGAAGAAATTATTCACGCAATAGAAGCTCACCACGATGATGTTACAGCTAATACAATTGAAGCCGTATTAGTAAAAATAGCTGATGCAATTTCAGCAGGTCGTCCCGGAGCAAGACGTGATACTCTTGAAATTTACATCAAACGTCTTCAAAAAATTGAAGAAATTGTTAACAGTTACGAAGGCATCAAACAGTCATTTGCCGTTCAGGCAGGTCGTGAGGTCAGAGTTATTGTTGAGGCTGAACAATTTGATGACTTAGCATCACAAAAACTTGCCCGTGATGTAGCAAACAAAATAGAAAACGAACTTGATTATCCGGGACAAATCAGAGTTACGGTTGTAAGAGAGTTCAGAGCAGTTGAAATAGCAAAATAAATTGAAAATTGAAAATTGAAAATTGAAAATTATTTAGTTCGCTGTCGCTCACGAATATTTTACTTTTTGCGTTTTGGGATAATCATACAAAGAGTTCAATAATTAGCGAAGCTGATAAAGATATTTTCCATTTTCCATTTAAAAGAAATAAGCGTAGGAATATGGTAGACAATGGTTTAAAAATTTTATTTTTCGGTGATTTGGTAGGCAAAGTCGGCAGAAATGCAGTAAGTGCCTACCTTGCCGATATGCAAAAAAATAATAATACTATGCCTTTTGTTATTATCAACGGAGAAAATGCATCACACGGTTTTGGTTTGACTGAGAAAAATTATAACGAATTGATTAGCGCAGGAGTTGATTGTATCACCTCAGGTAATCATATTTGGGATAAAAAAGAGATTTTTAATTACATCGATTCTGCTGAAAAACTCCTACGTCCAATAAATTATCCAATAGGAACAAAAGGAGTCGGAAGCAGATTATTTGAGTTTAACGGTGAAAAAATAGGGGTAATAAATGCACTTGGACGGGTATTTATGCAACCGTTAGATTCTCCTTGGGAAATAGTAAAAAACGAAATAATAAAACTAAAAGAATTTACCTCAAATATTATTGTTGATTTTCACGCAGAAGCTACAGCTGAAAAATTATGTTTTGGAAGATATTTATCAGAACTTGGTATTTCAATGATGGTAGGAACACATACACACCTTCAGACCGCTGATGAATCAATAATAAACGGTATGGCATATATTACAGATGTTGGTTTCTGCGGTGCAATTGACAGCATCATAGGAATGGAATATGAAACATCTCTTAAACGTCTGACAACAGCTATGCCTGAAAGATATGAAGTCGCAACATCTTACCCTGCTCAAATCAATGCAGTTGAGGTTACCTTATGTGATGGTAAAGCAACTGAAATAAAAAGAATTAAGTTAGAAGTAGAAGAAAAAGAAGAAATGGAGGTCAACGTTGAAAGCAGCGTTTGAGTTTTATGATTCGGGGAGGGTGTAATGAAATCTGATTTTCATATACACACTTATTATTCTGATGGAATATTCTCTCCTGAAAAAATTGTTGATTTAGCAGTAGAACACGGACTTGAAGTCATTTCATTAACCGACCACGATAATATCTTATCGTACGATGTCGCTAAAAAATACATAGAGTCAAACAATATTAACCTCGAATTAATCAGAGGTGTTGAGATTAATACTTTATACAAGAGTATGGAAGTGCATATTCTCGGATATTTTATGGATGTAAATAACAAAGATTTTCAGTCCATGTTAAAAACTCAGCAACAGGCAAGAATTAAACAAACAAAAGAAATTTTATCTCTTTTAAAGAAAAAAGAAGGGATTAAAATTGATTTTGAAGATGTTAAAAATATGGTTGCAGAAGGCGGGAGTATCGGTCGTCCTCATATTGCAAAAGCAATTACAAATGTTGGCGGAACAAATAATGTTATTGAGGCATACAACAAATATATTCATGCAGATTCTCCTGTATATGTAGAGAGAAAAACAGTTTCTCCATTTGATGTTGTTGAGATAATATATGATGCAGGCGGAATCCCTGTAATAGCTCATCCTTATGATGTTCCTGTCGCTGATGATTTGATACCTGAGCTTGTAAATTGCGGTTTGAGAGGTATTGAAGCATACCACAGAAAACATTCAGCACCATATATCGAGCATTTTTCAACGTTGGCGGAAGAATATGGGCTTATTGTAACAGGCGGTTCTGATTTTCACGCACCGAATATTATGAACGGGCAAATTATTCTTGGCAAAAATTTTGTCCCTGAATGGATTTATGGTAAATTGATAGAAGAGAAGAAAAGGCTGGATTTGGCATAATGAAAGATGGATTTACATTAGTAGAAGTAGTAATTTTGTTTGTAATATTTTTAACGGTTGCGGTATTAGTCGTACCTTTATCTGTTGATGATGCTATTACAACAAAAAATAATGCAAAATGGCAGCACGTTCAAAGCAGTTTTGCAAGTATTCCTATTGATATGATGAATACAAAAAGTTATAAAGATAACGGTGTTGTTTCTCTGGAACATTTTATTACTGCTTTAATAAAAGTTCTACCGTTGCGTAATGTTGTATCTTACAAAATTAAGTATTTGAACGGTGATATGCCTGAAGAAAAATATACTTTTAAAGAAATTTACAACACCAACAACGGTGCAACTGTTGCTTTTAAATGGTTTGATGAATCTCAAAATAAAAATGGCGAAGATAAAATTGAGGGAATCTTAATGTATGATGTTAACGGGAAACGTGGTCCTAATGTATGGGGAAAAGACGTTTTCGGAATGAATATTTATGCAAATAAGATTGAGCCGTTTGGTAAAAATGCAGATCCGTTGACTGTTGCATCTGATTGTTCAAGACAGGGTACAGGTTTGTATTGTTCTTTCTCTGTTTTAAATCCGAAAGAGGATTAGTTTGTGTATGAATAATTCTAAGAAAAATATATGCGTATTTTGTTCGTCTTCTAATACTTTAGCAAAAGAGTATTATACTGATGCCGAAAAATTAGGTGAGCTTTTGGCAAGGTCAAATTTTAATCTGGTATATGGCGGAAGTAGTGTCGGAACGATGTATTCTATCGCAAAATCTGCAAAAGAAAACGGAGCTAAGATATATGGAGTTATGCCTAAAAAATTATATAGCTTTGGAGTGCATTCTGAAGAGTGTGATGAATTTTTCCTGACAGATGATATGCGAAGCAGAAAAGCAAAGCTTGATGAACTGTCTGATGGTGTTGTTGCTATGGCAGGCGGGTTTGGAACTTTAGAAGAATTTAGTGAAATACTTTGTCATAAACAGTTAGGTTATAATAATAAACCGATTGTATTTTTGAATACAAATGGTTTTTATAATGACTTGTTAAAATTTTTCGATAATATAGTATTTGAAAGTTTTGCAAAATCGACAGCAAAAGAACTTTATTATGTTGCAAACACACCAAAAGATGCAGTTGATTATTTGGTAAACTACCAATATGGTGAAAAAGAAATTAAACCTGAAGATATTTATACTTATAAAGTATAGTTTTTGAAACGTATATTCCTCAATATTGCCACTACTGTCCGAGATAGCTTTCGTAAAAAAGTGCATAGTGAGCAATAATTTGCTATTGTACATAATAAATATTATCATTGTATTAAAAATTTTTACCCTCTCCTATAATTTAGGAGAGGGTAATATTCGTTGTAACAAGTTGATTACGAATATGGGTGAGGTATTTT
>OMPX01000055.1 GCA_900313115.1 uncultured bacterium | reverse complement strand
TGTGGAATAGTTGTCTTGAAAATAGGCACAGTGATAAGGTTCTTTCTTCCGTCTGTAATAGCTTTTTGAATAGCTATAATAACTTCTGATGCCTTAGCACAACCTACGCCAACTTGTCCTTTTTTATTACCAACAACAACGATTGCACGGAAGCTTAATTTTTTACCACCTTTTACAACCTTTGTTACACGACTGATTTGAACAACTTGTTCAGACCATTCTGATTGTGGTTTTTCTTCTTTAGTTTCTATTTTTTTCTTTCTGCCTCTGCCTTTTTTAGCAGGTTTAGCTTCGTTTACTTCTTCTGCAACTTCAGCCGTGATATCTTCTTCAACTTCAGTCGCTTCTTCAGTTGCCTCTGCTGTAGTTTCTTCTACAGTTGTTTCTTCATTTGCAGCAACTTCTAATTCTTTGTTTTCTTCAGTCATTTTATACCTTTCTGATTTAATAAAGTGTACTACTGTTTAGCCTGTATATTTTCTAAATACTCTCATTTGTTCACATAGGACAAACATAGGGAAAATCCCTAGCGAGAAATATATTTAGTTGTAACTTTTCTGACAAAAGTAAATGTACCATGAATAAAGTTTGTATGCAAGCAGTATGTTACATTAGTTTATAAAATAAAAACTTCCCTGATAGGGAAGTTAACCGAATTATAAAATCCAACTTATATCTTCTTTACTCTATCTGTAATTACCTTGCATATTTGCAGGTTGAGAAGAGTAAGCACTGTTCAATTCTTCACTTCTTTGTCTTTCTAATTGAACTTGATTACTTTTAACCATTTGTTGTAATTGGTTTAAATTTTGCTCTAAACCTGTAAGAATTTGATCAGCATACACATTCATGCCATCTTTAATTCTAGCTGCCTCATCTTTCGCTTGATTTCTGATAGCATCAGCTTCCTCAATAGCTTTACGCTTCATTGATTCGCAATCTGCTATGACCTGTTCTTTGATTTTTTGAACTTCACGTTGAACATTTTGCATAATATCAGATTCGCTCAACAATCTTGCAGCTTCAGCTTGAGCATCTCTAATAACTTTTTCTGCTCTTTGTTGTGCTTCATGTTGAATTTCATCTCTACGTCTGAGCAAAGCTCTTGCATCTTGTACCTCAGTAGGAAGTGATGCATAAATATTATCCAACAAAGTCTCAACTACATCTCTTTTTACAACTACCATATAACTTGATAAGAGTGGAAAACCTCTATCCATCGCTTCTTCAAGCTTTCCCAGTAAATTATAAATATTGCTTTGTTGCGCACTCATTTTACATATATCTCCTGATAATATATCCTCTACAAGATTTTACGACAAAATTATTTATAAAGTCAAATTTTAATATTTTTATTATGTAGTTTTATTTACAAAAAAAGAAATCTGTTGAACGGATTTCTTTTTTCATTTTTATTATTTTATGCTAATTTCTGTGATTTCTCAGATCTTGCATTTTCAACAAACCTTCCGAATGTACCGGTCATTGGTACTAATTTTGCGGTTTTAACTTCATTTTGCGGAACTAAACTTTTTATTTCAGTCGGTTGTTCTCCATTTTTCTTTGCCTTATAGTTTTGATAGACTTTACCAACTTTACTTGCAAGAGGTGTTACCAATACCGGTGCAATGTATCTGTACATCATTGTGAAGATTAACAATTGTTTTGCAATATCAAAACCTTTCATTCTTGATGATAATTTTGCATGACCTTGATTAGCTTCTCTAAACTTGTAACCTAAATTTTTACTAATGTTACCGAGTGCATCGTTCAAACCGTATGCACCAAGTGTAGATAAGCCTGTAACCATGACTTGATTTGTTGCTAATACTTTTGCACGTTTCTTTTGTTCTTCGTCTTTATTTAATGTTTTTAATGTTCTGTTTGCATAGAAATATGTTGTAACAAAAGAGCCGGCTGTTGACATGTGGCTTGGTAAGTTTTTCATGTCAGCAGTTTTATCAGCAAATTTTGCCATAAAATCAGAATTCATAACAGGTTGCAGAATTGGCTTGATTATGGCTTTTTCGATAAAGTTTTCTTTTGCTTTTTTGTATTTTGTCCCGAGGTCACTAAGGAAAGCATTTGAACGGCTTACCACAGATGCCGCAGCTTTTGTTGAACCTGCAAATGATTGTTGATTATAATTCGTTGTTGAGATAGGAGCGATATTCATTATGCAACTCCTTTCTTAAATGAACTAAATGTAGAACTGTTAGCTGCTTTTACTGTTATATTATTTGATTGCGATACTACATTTAGCGGTTTAATTTGTGCTGTTTGCGCTGCTGCATCAGGTTTCTTTCTTTTCTCAATACCGAATGATTTTAACAGCGGCGGTATCAACGCAATAGTCAGCGATGCTCTAAATGGTGCTAATAAAATATCAGGGACCATATTGACAAACTTTTGAACATTTTGTTCTTTTCTTGCTCCGATTTCCATTTCTTCGGTAATCGGATTTAAGTCATTCTTTTGAACTGCAGCGCCGATTTTGTTACCGTTTTTATCCAGTTTAATTACACCGTTTTCTGTCTTATAAACTGTCTTGGAACGAACAACACCTGTTTTTTCTACAAGTAATTCAGGATGTTCTTTTTGGAATGCATTTCTTGCTTTTTCTCCGTATACCATCATCGGCTCTAAATCAGTGCAAAGCACGGAGCCATCTTTTCTAAGCATCTTCCCTTCTGCATTTGTCGCTATTTTCTTAATTATAGTTTTTCCATCTTTTGCCAAAGATTCTTCAACTTTAACATTTGGATAGAATTTTTGAATCATTTCAGGTTTAAAATATTTGGTAGGATTTGCAACCATTTTCTTAACACCAAGTGCTATTGGAGTTGCAAATACCATTGGCCATAAATAACCAACCACCCCTGATGAAATGGAGTGGCAGTTTGCATAAGTAGCATCCTTTTTGTCCTCAGTTACAATGTAATTAGTAATAGGTCTAGGACCAACACAAATACCTAACGCAAACAAAGATTGACATAAAGTCTGGTTTTCTGCTGCAACATCAAGCACTTTCCCCAGAGCTTCACTCTGCATAAACTTTTTCATTGCTACATCTTTGCCGCTTTTAATCGCCGCTTTTTTTGCTGTCTTAGGAACTACCGAACCCATGACCTTAGTAATCATCACACAATCCTTCTATTCATTTGCGAAATATTAGTTGTTGTTGTTTGGCTGAATAAAACGTCTAAAATTTGAACCCTTTTGCGAGAGGCTTTAGATCTTACGTTGTATGTATTAACCATAGTTTCCAATCTAAATTTCATTGTATTAACCTTCTGTAATTATATTAAATCAAACCAAAAAAAATTTTGTCAGTTTGTTGCAAAACTGTTACAATGTGTTGAATATTTTCCATTACAATTCCTTAATTACTGCTCTTGGAAAGGTAAATTATAGTTTATCAGCATTCGGCTGATAAACTATAAAGTGATTAAGTGACTAGGTCATTAAGTGACTAAGTAAATTATTCTTAGTCACTTAGTCACGATTCACT
>OMPX01000046.1 GCA_900313115.1 uncultured bacterium | reverse complement strand
GATAGTTGAAAGTTGATAGTTATTTTGTTCGTTTCACTCACTTATATTTATATATATAATATTCACAGCCGTAAGGCTGTAAAATAATTTTCCATTTTCCATTTTCAATTTTCCACTATAAATTATAGTTTATCGGCAAAGCCGATAAACTATAATTTACAAAATGCAAGCTAAGACCATCAGAATCATTGCACCAATTTGCATAGCTGTATTTAATCGCTGCTGCAATTTGTTATTATCATATTTTGAAGCACTTTTTTGACCTTTTATTGCACTTTCAAGACGATGGATTCGTTCATCTTCATTATCATAATAAAATTCTGTATCAAATACCGAACTTTCTAATCTTGCTAATCTATCATTATTACTTTCATGCGGATATGTATTGTTTAATACTTTATGTTCAAGTTCAGATATTTTTGAACAACTGTCTCCAAAATGATGTGTTCGAGGTTTCTTTTTGAATAACTTTTCCATGTCCCATCCGTTTTCAAGAATTTCATCTGAACTATAAGATGGTATTTCAATTTCATCATCGTAATATTTATCAGCGAGCGAAGACTCATTTGTTTTATAAACTTTTCCTTTTATTCGTTCTACTCTTGTATAAAAGTCATCTGTGTCGTATACGTTATGGAACAGATTTTTTTCTATTGCAACCAGCCTTGAGTGCAATGACTGATTTGGTTTTGATTCGATATTTAAAGAACGTTCAACATCTTTAATTATTGGATAATCCACACTGCTATCAGGCGTATTTTCGGCAATTTCTTCACCCATGTCAACACAAGGCTCAACTTCTTGCCCAATTGTATCAGCATTTAAGTCTTTTGCTAATTTTTGCAGTCTATCATTCGTTTTTCCGTTTTTCTTTTTACCATAAACTTGCTTTTCTAATCTGTCTAACCTTGTTTCAATTTTTTGATTTGAATAGTTTGCCCCCAAGACAGAATTTTCTATTTTTGTCAAAGTGTCTATACTTTTTTCTGTTGCGGATACTCTGCATATTATACATGTTATAAATAAAATTATAATCAAAAATTTCTTCATAAAAACACCTCTCATGTGTAGCTTGTGTTTTTATAATAAATTTATTTAAAGAATATGCCATTCAACGGTGTAAGGATTTAAATTTATAAAAAATTACCACTAAATCGTAGTCTAAATGTATTAATATTCAATACCTTTTCTTGCAGATACACCAATATCCCAATAATGTTTTACAGGTTCTATTTTTGAGACCAAGTGTGCTGTTTCAATTATTTTAGGATGTGCATCTCTTCCTGTTAAAACAATTTCTATATCATCAGGTTTGTTATTTAAAACTTGTAAAACTTCTTCTACATCAATAATGCCTAATGAAATTGCAATATTAATTTCATCAAGGATTACAAGTTTGTATTCATCGTTTGAGATTGCTCTTTTTGCAACATCCCAACCATCAAGTATAGCTTTTTTATCTGCATCAGTTATATTGTTTGAATAAATAATTCTATCTAAGCCTGCTTGCATAATAGTCATGTTTTCCTGAATTTTTCCGGAAAGGTTTCTAAAAGAATTTAATTCTCCATAGTCATTTCCGCCTTTTGTAAACATAATAAGCAAAACTTTCCAGTTGCGTCCTAAAGCTCTCATCGCAAGTCCAAGCGATGCCGTAGTCTTTCCTTTTCCGTCACCTGTGTAAACTTGTATATATCCGTGCTCGTCCCATAATGGGTTTATTAATTCATTATTGTTATTTTTGTTTTGCATTGAATTGAAAATATTTCCTATTATTTATTATTATTGTATATTAAAAGTATGAATAGTAAAAGTGAACTGCGTATAAAGGCGAAAAAAATCAGACAAAGTCTTAATTTATTAAAAATAAGTGAAGCAATAATAAAAAAAATCAAAGAATTTGATTTGTATAAAGAATCAAAAAATGTCATGATATTTTATCCGTTAAAAGATGAAATAAATTTATTGCCATTATTAAATGATAATAAAAATTTTTATTTACCGAGAGTGAAAGATAATTATTTAGAAGTATGTAAGTACGTTTTAAATGATGAATTATGTGAATCTTGTTATCACGTGTTAGAACCGACTTGTGCTCCTGTTAAGGATATTGTATTAGATTTAGTATTTGTTCCTGCTCTTGCTGCTGATATAAACTTAAACCGTTTAGGTTATGGTAAAGGTTTTTATGATAGATTTCTTTCTTCGTTAAAAAATTCAACAAAAAGCATAATAGTAATACCTGACGAATTATTATTCGAAAATATACCAACTAATGAGAATGATGTCCGATGCGATTATTTTATTACACAAAAAAAAGCCTCTTTTGAAAGAGGCTAAGGAATTTAGTTTATTATTGGTTATTAAGTAGATTGATTTTTCATTTTTATATATTCGTTTTAATTTAGTTATTGGGGGGCTGGTGGAATTAGCCTTGCAGACCGTAACCACCGATTTGAGTTTTGATACCGTTTGCAATGTGTTGATCGAGTGATTGCAATTCTTGTTGAATCATAGTCAATTCGGTATCAAGTCTTGTCTTTTTATTTTGAAGATCTTTTTCAACTTCGTTCAATTCTCTTGCTAATTGTCTTTGCATTTCTTTTCTTGCATTTTCGTACATTTTCTGACGAGTAATCATTTGCATTTGAGGATCAGGGTTTGCACCAAACATGCCTGACTGTGCTGCCATATTCATTTCCATATCGGCTCTTTGAGCTGCTGCTGCATCTATACCTTGTAATCTTCCTAAACCAAAAGTGAAGAGTGATGGTGAAATTGATGCGATATCGTCAAGTTTTACGCTATCTTGTGATAATATTGCGCCTAAATCTTTGTACGAATCTAATTTGTTACAAATACTTGTTAATTGAAAACTTACATCATTTTGCTTGTTTTGCAATTGTGTCTTTCTAGCGACGAACATAATGAAACCCATAATAAACCTACCTTTTCTTTAACCTTATAAATAAACTAACCTTTTTGTACGTTATTCAAAAGACTTTAAAATCTTTTTGTTATGTTTGAACAAACTTATCAATCTTTTAATCGTTTTGTTCTAATCAACCTAACTAAATCTTTTAACTAACCTTTTGTCTAACCTTACATTTATATAAAGTTTTTCTGTTTTAGAAAATTGACTTTTTTGTTTTATTTATGTTACAAAACTTAATATAAAAATCAAAAAGCCTATCATTAAAGGTTTTTAAGGCTTATTAAGTTTATATTATCTTTTTACAATATTGTGAAATAGGGCATTGTTCGCATAAAGGTTTTATAGGTTTACACACATTTTGTCCATGAGTAACCATAATTGTGTTAATATCAAGCCAATATTTTTTAGGCAGTTGCTCTCGTAGTGTAAATTCTGTTTCTTCCGGATTTTTAGTTGTGAGTAGTCCCAACCTGTTGAATATTCTATGTACATGAACATCAACACATATTGCAGGGATGCCATAACCCTTTGCTAAAACAAGATTAGCCGTTTTACGACCAACACCATTGAATTTGCACAAATCATCTATTGTGTCAGGAACTTTGCCGTTTAAATCATTAGCTATTATTTTGGACAGTTCGATTATTTGTTTTGCTTTATTTTTATAAAATCCGACCGGATAAATTGCTTTTTCTAAATCTTTTACGTTTACATTTGACATCTGCCGAGGTGTTTTTGCCAATTTAAGCATTCTCAATGTTGCGGGATAGGTCGTTTTATCGTTAGTTCTAAGGCTAAGTATACAAGCTATAAGAACAAGATACGGATTTTTAAATTCTTCCATGAGTTTCACAAAATCACTTTGCGGCTGTTTAGCTTTTTTTAGAATAGTTACTATCTTATCAATATTATCCATCTAAATCCTCAATAAGAGTTTTTATATCTATATCAATCTTTAATTTTAGAGCAAATATATCTTTTCTGTTAAATTGTGACAACTTTACTGCATCCTTTTCTGTTGTAACAATTATGCCTTTTATTTGATTCAGTTCAGACTGCTTATAAATATGATGGTCATCATAAGATATTTTGTTAATTATTTCGTAATTATTTTCTAAAAATCTATAAAATTGTTCAGGTTGTCCTATTGCACATAATGCAGTAATTGCCTCTCCTGATGCTAATCTTTCTCCAGATACAATATTATATATGTAATCAGGCTGTGAGTTACATACAAAAGCAACTTTATTTAATTTTTTTGCCAAAATTTTTGCATATTTTTCAGCACGATTATTGTTATCACTCTTATTAACAATGACTAATTTATCCACTCTTTTAAATGCTTCTTTGCCTTCTCTCAGTGGTCCCGCCGGTAAAAGTTTTTCATTTCCGAAACCAAGTTCAGAATCAATTAGAACGATATCGACATCTCTTGCAATACGTCTATGTTGAAATCCATCATCAAGAATAATAATAGAGCATCCAAGATTATCTACTGCATATTGAGCAGCTTTTACTCTATCTTTACAAGTTACAACGCAGCACATCGGATTATTAACAGCATGCCAATAAGCTTCATCTCCTGCTTCAATTGCATCATGGTATATATTAACACCGTCAGATATCAAATTTACCTTCTTGTTCGAAAGTTTTCCACCATATCCTCTTGAGATTACAGCAACTTTTTCATCTTTATCAATATAATATTGCGCTAATTTTGCAACCAGAGGAGTTTTTCCTACACCACCTGTTGTTATATTCCCTACGGATATAACTTTCGCATTAATTTTTATTTGCTTTAATATGCCCTTATCGTACAAAACATTTCTTAATTTAGAAACAAAACCATAAAATATAGAAAAAAACTCAAGCATATCAACAAACAAACCTTTTGTATTTTTGCTATAATGTAGTTTTGTTATTTTTGTTTTTAAGTCCATTAAATTTGCTCCAGCTTCCTGATAAACACATGATACAATAAAATTAACATATATACAAAAACTAAAATTTTGTATATAATATATTTATAGGAGAGCATATATGTTACCGTTAATTACAGAAGAACAATCGTCTTTAGTTTTTGCAGAGGCTTTTCAAGATGTTCGTGCTTGGCGTAAAAACATGATTCATTATATAAAGGAAGAAAATCCTGAAGTTAATACGTCAATATTAGAGGCTGCAAAAAACACGGAACTTGATCCCAAAGCTGTTGCGTTGGGTGCATATATGGTATATCGTATGCTTGAGCTTGCAAGTGATGAAGGTGATTCTGCTGAATTTGCGGATTAATTATTTGAGCTATAATCTTAGGTTTTGCCATATTGCATAACCCATTATACTTGTATTAGTTTTTTGTATATGGTCTGTCATTCTATGTAATCATTATTAGAGAGTAAATTAATAGCTAAAATATCTGTCAAAATCTACATCATCAAAACTGCACAACAATAAAAAGATTTCATCATCTTCATCCATTCTTTGGAAGTTATATTCATCAAATAGCCAATACTTTGGATTGTTTCCCTTTACTCTGACAATACTTTTTTCTTTTAATATACTAAGTTTTTTCTTGACGATATCCAAAGGCAGCTCAACAAGCTTTGACAATTCAACAGCGGTTATACCGTCCTCATTGTCATACTTCTCTGGAGTTAAAAACATTAACTCCAAACCAACCTTCTTGAGTTCTATATCTTCTTCTGTGCACATAACATTATATTATCAATAAAATAATTTCTTGTTATCGTGTTAATGAAGTAGATTTCCTAAATCTCTTTATCTCTTGTCTCAAGTCCGGGAACTTCGACAGCTAATTGTCTGAGGACCTTGTTGTTATATTCTAACAAAGCTTCATGGTTCTTTTTCGCTGCCTGTTGGTCTTTATAACCCTTTGAGTATTCAGGAAGTTTTAATTCACCAATAAATTTGTAGATTAAATTAACGATATTTACGTACGATTGGAGTTCTTTTACTTCTTCCATAACCTTATCATTGGCAGAACTAAATGCATCATTTATACAGGTTTGCATAATGACACTCTTTGTTACTTCAGGTTTTTGTTTTATAAATTCTAACCCCTTATCAAGCGCTTCAAGATAAATCTTTAAGCTTTCTTTATCAGGATTGTCTTTTGCTTTTTTCTTGATATTTCGTTTTGTTTTAGCCACTGCTTTATCTAAATCTTGAATATCGTCAAAATCAACAAGCAACTTTTCGTATTCAGTCTTTGCTATAGCAGTTAATTTATTGGAGTTTCTTAATACGGTCGCAATTTCATCAATCTTAGCTTTAGGTTCTACTCCATCAATTGTTTTTTGTTCTATTTTGATGATTCTATCGCCCAATCCAAGTTTTTCTACAAACATTTTTGCAGGCTCAAGGTTGTCTTCCATCAACAAGTTTCTAACCATATAATCTAATGAAACGTCTGAGTTCATGCTCATTTTTTGACCTTGATCGTATGGATCTACGTAATAATCATCAAAATAATCCTGTACATTTGATGCATTACCCATCTCAACAGCTTCCATTAAATAATCCTGTATAGCTACATATTTTGCTAAATTAAGTTCTGTTTCAAGATATTTTTTGTATGTTTTTTGCTGTGTTTCAGGTTTCGCATCTTTTGCTGATAATAGCAAGAAATTGTCTATAACTTCTAGTGGATGGGATGTTAAATGATATTTCTTGAAATCCTCCATGAATTTTTCTCTTGCAATATCTATATCATCAGGATTGATTTTTTCTTTTTGTCCGCCAATGATTACACGGTTAATCATGTCTTTCATATTAGCCTTAACAGTTGTATGTGCTTCAGGTTGAATATATTTATTAACAAATTTATCAGCCTTTTCATTTAATTCAGCTTGCTTTTGTTGAATAATTTCCGGCGATGTTTTCTTGTCGTCTTTCAGATTTTTGATAGCATGTGCTGTTGTTGTAATATCAACATAATCCTCTATTTGAGCTTTTTTATCAGCGCCGTTAGAGAAATTAGCTATCTTGTATTGAACCTCCATAGCTTCTCTGTTGCTATCAATTGCGTTATTGTTTCTGCGTGATTTAACCTCAAGGTTTATCCACGTATCCAAATCGTTTCTCATTGTTCTATGATATTTAGGTGGAATATTTGTGTTTAATAAAGCTGTGAAGTAGTTTTTCAATCCCTTTGCATGTGCATCATTTGATTCTTCAAAATCTTCAACCTTGTTCACGTTTTCCATCATTCCTATTGTCGTAACAATAGTGTCGATATATTCGTCATAATCTTTTACGGTTGCATTTTTTGGTAAATCCATTGCATCGTATGCACCATTTAATGAATCTTCTAAATCAGGATCAGACATATTCGCAGTTATAAACTTGCCAAGCATGTTATTTAGAACAGCTCTTTCTTTTTGATTTAAAGGTCTGTCTTGAGGAAGCATATTTCTGTATTCATCGAGTTGATGTGCCAATTTGATATTATAGATGCAATTCTTCTGCATTGAAATTGTACCGAATGTTTCATCCACAAGTTTTGCAGTTGTTTCAATTTTATTGTTCAATACAGGGTCATTAGATAAGTCAATCTTTGGATATGCAGGGAATGCACCGTATTTTCTGTAGTTTGCATCTTTGTACTTCTTGAACATTTGAGGATATTCTAATGACGTTAGAGAGAAATACATTGTTCTGTATAAATCATCAAATGTTCTTGCACCTTGATAGTATGCACCTCTGGCATTTTTTTCAAGCTTTTTATATTTATAAGCAGGTTTTGTCTTACTTATATCTAATGTAGAAGAATACTCATCATAGAATAAAGTGTTTCTAAGCAAAGATTCTGCGCCGTCATTTGCAGCTTTCACTTTCTCTAATATATCGTATCCTTTTACTTCTTTCATTCCAAGATATTTATCGTCAATATTTTTAGTTAGTTCCTCAAATTCATCTTTTGGCATATCTTGTAATGTTTGGTAAATTCTGACAAAATCTTCATCAGTTTGCGGCTCAAACTTGTCGTCAATCCATTTTCTGATTCCTTTTGCTTTATCTGAATTGTTCTTTAAATCTTCTTTTGAGAAGTATAAGTTGTCAACATAAACTTTTTCAAGATTGTCTAAAAATTCTGTTTTTGCTTTTTCTTTGTTTTCTGAATCAGGAATGTTTTCATCAAATTGTTTTGCAGCACGTTTCTTGAAAATTTCAATGCTGTTTCTGATGCTTCCGTTCCATTCTTTTTGTTCGTCTTTTTCTAATGTTGCTACATTCTTGATAACTTTCGCAGCATTATCAACCGGAACATTAATACCGTTATTCTTTAACGCACCAATTATTGCATTAGAAAAATCTAATCCGTGGTCGTATGCAACAGATAAGAACACATTATTTACAGGGTCGTTTTTGCCAAATGAGTAGTTGAAGTTCTCAAGCGCAATCTTGCGTTGTTTGTTCTTAATCTTATTAACATCAGACACAGTTTTTGCTGTGCCTAATTCCTTATACATAGTTGCATCAAGATAAGAATCTCTCACAGCAGCTTTTTCAAATGCAACTTTGACCATATCGTTATCAGAAAGTGCATTGTATTGTGCTTCGGAAGTTATACCTTTATTGAAGTTTGTTTCTGTTATACGCTCAATAATTTTATCATAATTCTTTTTATAAGATTCACCCATTGATTTATTTCTAAAGATACGTTTTTGGATTTCTTCTTTTGTCATATTTTTAGCATATTTTTCTAGTTTATCAATATATGCAGTTTCAGGTATAAAGATTTCATCTTTAATTGAACCTGCGATATCTTTATATTCGTTAGTCGTACCTTCTAAAATGATATCGTGCATCATAGTAAAATCATAGTCACTATTATAATTTGGATTAAGTTTTTTATATGTTTTACTTTCTATATTATCAGGGCTAACGTGACCTTTTTTGTGAGTAATATTTTCGACAAAGTTGCCATTTCTCCAGTCTTTATTTGTAATATATCCCAATTCTCCACCACGTCTGTCACTGTAGTCTGTACGTGTTAAACCGTTTGAGTCAACCCAAGTGTTTTCGTGCTCTGATGCACCCCAAGTATTGTCGTGATAAAGAATATCTTTTCCTGTTTTTTCATCTTTTACAACATCAGCAATATACATAGCGTGTCCGCCTTGTCTGTCGTGGAATACGCTTGAACCGGATATACCTGAGTGTGTACCATTCTTAATTTTGTCAACTGCTTCGTCTACGTCTTTGATGGTATAATGAGGACGTCCTGTTAATTGTTCAAATATTTTTATTTGCTGTGGTGTAAATAATCCGCTGCTACCGTCTTGTAAGACCCAATAAGAACCTTCGTTTGTACCAACATATCTTGCCATTTCTTCTAACGGTTCTTTTATTTCTCGGTATTGGTACTCAAGGTTTTTTGACACATCCGCATACATTGCATTCAGATTCTTATGTATAAGTTTTATACCGTCTTTTTCTTCTTGTGAAAGTTTATACAATGTCGGATCTGATATTTTTCCTTGTCTGCTTGAAAATTCATCAGATGAGCGAATTTTATCTATTTTGGCAAATCTGTCTTGTAATTTTGACATAGTGCTGATTGGAACAAGTTTTCCTTCTTTTTCCATTTTCTTTGTTATGATAGATGCGGCATTTGTAGAAAAATATGGTGTTCCATCTTCATTTGGGACATCTAACATTGCACCTGCATTTGCAACAGCTTGTGATAGTGCGTTGAATCTGTCACCAATATTTTGAATAGTTCCTAAAACTTCATCTTTTGAAGCATTTTCGTCTAAACCGTTCAAAGCTTTAAATGTTGCCATATAAAAGTCTTTTTCTTCACTATCAGGACCAAGTATATTGCTTGTAAAGATACCAAATATGTCTACAAAGGCATTGACCTGATCTTTATAGCCCATTTTGTTAAATGCATCAATATATGCTTTTTTATCTTGTGGATTATCTGATAAATTTTTCTTTAGCTTATCTAAATTTTTTAAAACAGTTTGTTTATCTTGCTTCGTATGCAGGCAAGTTGCAGTTCTGTTTAATTCTGCTTTGTCACCTTGTTTTATTGATTCAGAGGCATTGTTTATCTCATTTATTATTAGTGTTGCTCTATTGCCGTAACCCAATGATGCATACAAATCATCAAGTTCTTCTGTCATCAGATAATCAATAGAGTCTTTTACATTCTTTAGACCGGTGACTATTTTTTCTTTGTCGTTTGGTTCAGCATCAAAGTATTTCGCAAAATGACTCATCAATTTTTTATCATTATTTTTTTCAATTTTATTGATTACTGTTGCATAACCTTCTGAAATACGTGTTTCTCTGTCAGGAATGTCGTATTTTATCAACATATCAGTTCGGTTGTCATCTTCCATTAACCCAATAACCGTAGCGGCTCTGTATATTGATTCTGCTTCGTAGAGTTTTCTTGCTTTGGCTATTTTTTTTGCCGGAGAACTGCTATCATTTATTTTTTTATCAAGTTCGTTTATTTCTTCTAATGTATCAACAATATTGTTAGAGTGCAGTTTTAGCTTATCTTTATCAATTAATTTACCATAACTTTCTGTTAAATATGACTCAACTTTCTTTTGTTTTTGAGAAGTTTCTTCATTTGGAATGAATGCATATTTTTTTAATTCTTTCGGTACGTTGTTTATATCAGAAGATATTGGATGAGCCAATTGCATTAAATCATTAAACATCATTTCCTTTGATTGTTTCAGTGCTTTTGGTGCTATATCTTCTATACTTTTTCTGATATATTGATTGTTTTTCTTTAGTTTGTCTATGTTTAAATGACGCTCAGTTCTATTTTTTGATGAAATAATATCAGATTTGATTTCATCTGACTTAACGCTTCCTATATCAGCTTTAGCTTTAGTTAAAGCTTGGAAAAATGCTTGTTTTTTAGCAAGTTTTTCGTCTGTCATGCTTTTTGTGAAAAATGCATCGTGGAATGCATCAAAGTTGTTTTTATCAAATGCATTAAAATCATGCAGACTTTCATTCTGTACACCGTACATACCTGCTATATTCATCCATTGGAGAGTAGATGCATCAACAATTCTGTATCCTCTTTGCTGTGCATAATCATAGTCAATATAGATTTTCTTTACCGGTATACGTTTTTTCTTTTCAAGATTTTGTCTATCATAAACCATTACGTTGTCACTGCTGTCTAATTCAGACATAATAGCATCTACATAGTTTGGTTTATCTTCATACGCAATAGATTTTCTTGCAATTGCAATAGCTGCACACATACCATGTGTTTTTTGGTTAATAGCTTTAATGTTAGGAATTTTTGATTCAGGTGTGTTGACTGTAATATCATTTACTATTTCTGATAATACCTGAGGCTTTTTATCTTTTAATTGAGAATTAATTTCATATTTTGGACTCATAAAATGATTGAGTCTTTTTATTATATATTTCTTTTGTTCAATAGGAGTTTCTGATGAAGTAACAAAATACTCTAAGTTGCGTTTTACTTCATCGTGGTAGGGTGTATCTTTAACTGCTTTTACGAGTTTATTCGTGCCTCTTGAAAGGTATTCGGAGTCTTTATCAGGTTTCTTGTTGTCAAATACACGAACAATTTCAGGCTGATACTTTTCTTTCAATATTGGATTAGATATTGCTAAAGATTCTTCAGCAGCATTTTTTAATTTTGCATTCCAATCATTTTTTACAGGCTTATTAACCTTTGGAACAACCGTTTGATATTTTAAATTTTCGCCGACATCAAGCAAAAACTTAATGTTTTCTTCACCTCTTTGTTTTGCCAAATTGTCAATGGCTTCGTTTATTCTGCGTTGATTTGGCTCATTCAAAGAGTAATCATTATTTTGTTTTAGTTGTGATACTGTATTTCTGTCTTCTCTTACGCCTTTAAATACCGGTAAATTTAGTAATAAGTTAACTTTCATATTTTATCCTTAATTTTCACATGTGGTCGTTGGTTTATATTTTTAAGGCTTCTAAAAATAAAGTTTGCTAGTAAATAATCATGACTGTTACATTTTTTTACGAAAGTGTATTTTGTACAATATTTAGCATTAAAAAAGAAGAGCCAATCTAACGATTGACTCTTCTTAAATCTATAACCAAAGACTACTTTTCTTGGAAAGTAACCTTAACAGTTTCTTTTGGATTTAATGATGTATTGTTAGAATAACGTGGAGCGAATAAGTATCTAACTTCATCTACGATTTCATAACCAACACCAAATACACCGCCTGTTGCGTTTTCAACAGTGTTCCAGATTAACTTACCTGCTGTAACGAATGAACCACCAAAGTTCTTGATACCTGCTACAGGTTGTAAGCAGAATGTATCAACTAAAGTGTTTGATAATCTGTCACCGTATTCTTCAACAGCATTAGCACCTAAGTTGCATTCTTGACCGATTGTTCTTCCTGCAACACCAAGGATTCTGCCTGCGCAAGTAAGAGGAGCACCAACCACTCTTGCTAAGAAGTTAGGATCTTTTACATCTTGTGCAGAAGCTTCAAGAACTACGTCAGGTAAAGCTGTAACTGTTTCACCATTAACGATTTCTTTGAATTGAACTTTGATGAAACCAGGGTTACCAACACCAGGTCTAACAACTTCTGAAACAATACCTCTAACTTTAGCACCTGCTGGGTATGTAACACCGTTGATTGTAGCTGATTCAACTAACTTAGCAGTGAATTTGTCACCTGCGTTAGAAACTCTAGCGCTTAATCTGTCTTCAAATTTAATTAACATTGAAGCAGTAGCGAAATCTGAAGCTGCTTTTACTGAAGAAGTTGCAGCTGAAGGATTTTTCTTTAAGTATTCAGCTAAAGCACCAACCAAGTATGTAACTTGTTCTTTTGATAAGTATTGGTTGTTAATTAAAGCTGATTCATTTGGAACAGCATCTAAAATACCTGTTGCCAATACTTCATTTGTAGCACTGTATGCCCAACCAGGAATGTGTTGAATAGTTTTTCCGTTGTATGTTGGAACAGCTGTTGTATCGTGAGCTACGTCAAAGATTTTAGCTAAAGTACAGAAAACTTCTGCTTTAGTTACTCTTTGTTCAGGTTTGAAAGATTGATCAGGATAACCAATCATAATATCAGCAGCCAATGCTCTGTCGATAGCATCTTTTGCCCAATAGTTTGCTGTAACGTCTGTGTATTTATCAGCAGTTTTAACTTCTGCTAATTCAAGACCGTCAGCTAATGTTTGAGCTAATTCGCTTCTTAATACAGGTGATTTGTGGCTCCATTTGCTGTCAGCTGATGATGCAGCTAATTTTTCTAATTCTTTCTTTGCAAATGTTTTGATAACTACATTTTCTTTTCCTGTGATAGTTTTTGCATTATCACATTTTGTGATTTTGCCACCTACGATGTCGCTAGTCTTAGCGCCAACTTGAACTTGTGCTTCTGAACCAAATAATGTTGGGTGTGCATAAGATTGTACTTGAGGGCAGCAATCAGCAGCCATCGCAGCAGCACCAAATGCAACTACAGAAGCTAATGTTAATAATGTCTTTCTCATACGTTTCTCCTTTAAGAAATTATAAGTTCTATTTTTCATTCTCTCTTGTTCTAATTATCATTAAAATTTGAATAAATGTCAAGAAGAATATTAAGAATATTGAATGTTTTAAGCAATTCTATTTTTTAATTTTTCTAAAAAACAAATTTTATAATTTCACCGACATAAAGACCTAAAAATATCCCAAGTATTCCAAATATACAGCTATATGTTGAATATTTTAAAAATTCAGCATATTGTTCGTGGGCAATTAAATCTATGTTTTCATATTCAAAGGTTGAAAATGTTGTATAGCTTCCAATAATACCAATAATTATAAAGGTATACAAATAGTTTGTATGACCAAGTAGTATTTCCAGCAGTAATCCCATTAGAAAACAACCTGAGGTGTTTACCCAAAAGGTTGCCCAATGAGCCCTATCAAATCTTTTTGACAATAAGTTTGATATTATATATCTAAATACAGCCCCCAATCCGCCGCCGAGCATTACAAGCAAACATTCTTTAAGCATGCTCACCTCTTTTGTTTTGACTGTATCTTATATATTTATACCTTATTAAAAAATTCATTAAATAATATCCGCAGTTCATTCCCCAAGATACAAATATCAAACCGATAATTATGCTAAAAAATATAATCAATAATACAAAGAAATACTGATTTTTGGCAAATAAATCTATCATAGGGTAACAAAATGCCGAAAATGTTGTAAAACCACCTGCAAATCCAACTGATAATAAGTTCTTTAATTTTTTGTCAATAAGTTTATATTTTTTTATTGATAGATATGATATAAAACCAATAAAAAAACAACCGAGTATATTTATTAAAAATACACCAACAATATTCCAAGGGTAAAATTTAAAAAAACATAAGATAATATGTCTTAATAAAGCACCAATTGTTCCACCTATAAAAACTGCTAACATATTCATATAATCATTCTAGCATAAATTAAGGTAATTTATTATATTCTTCATCGCTCACAGGTTCAAGCCATTCCGTAGAGCTGTCTTTTTCGGGCGCATCAAGTGCAATATGGACAAACCAACTGTCTTTTTTTGCACCGTGCCAATGTTTTACTTCAGGAGGGATATTTACAACCATTCCCGGATGTAATTCAATCGCATCTTTTCCCCATTCTTGATAATATCCGTTTCCTTGAGTGACAAGTAGTATTTGACCTGTTTTATGGTGTATATGCCAATTGTTTCTGCATCCCGGTTCAAAAGTCACATTTGCTATGTTTACAGAGCCTTTATTTAGCATATTAAGATAGCTTTGTCCTGTAAAATAATCCGCATAAGCATCGTTTTTTTGTCCTCGTCCGAAAATTTCATTTTTGAATTTGGGTTTTTCATTTGTTAATTCTAGTATTTTATCAATTTTTTCTTGAGTTATCCCAATATTTTTAGCAATCTGTATATGAGCTTGCAGTTGAGGTTCTACTCCTGTCATTGACGATAGTGCTGCAATTGTTGCAATTTCACGTTCTTCGTATGAAATAACTCCTCTTGCAAATATATCCGCAAATAAATGTTCCTTTAAATACCTATCAATTGCAGGTTCAAATTCAAAAATTCTGCCTGTAACAGGTCCTCCGCACAGTTCCGTCTGAACGGCAGCCCCAATTTCTAATCTGTTAGCTTCTTTTGGAAGTTCGGTAGGCTCTGTTCCGTATTCATCATATCCGCCTTTTGCATTTCTTTCATCAGTAACCTTCATAAATGTCGTAAGAGCATTGAGGCTTCTTGGAAATCCGCAATATGCATATAGCTGCACTAAAACTTCTTTTATTTCGTATATTTTTACTTTATCGTCGAGTGCTTTGTTTAAAGCTTTATCAAGTTTTAACATGTCTCCTTTTGCTGTATATGATGAAATCATTACAATATCATTTTCTTTTTGTGTTAGCACTCCTGCCATACTTACGTCCTTTCCCACAATAAAAATGCCTAAAATTAAGATTAGAGCTATTATTTTTAGTTTCATACAAATCCTCAATATTATTATCTTAGTGCAAGAATTTTTTCGGCTTGTTCATTGCTCAATGCTTTAGCTCCGCCTAACATTTTTGTATATATTACCGTCTTTGCGTATTCTTCCGCTATTTCTAATTTTTGATATGCATCATTAAGAGTTTTGCTGCCGATAATAAAACCATGATTTGCCATTAGAACTGCATCATATTTGTCAAAAAATATTTCTGTATTTTTAACAAGTTCTGTTGATGACGGCAATCCGTATTCAGCAAGTGGAATCCCTCCAAAATAAAAAACATTTTCTGCCATAATTGGAGTCATTAGGTCTTGACCTGACGATGCGAAAGCACTTAATCCTGCAGGGTGAACATGAATAATATAATTTATATAGGGTCTTTTTTTATAAAAAGCTAAATGTAACAGCTTTTCACTGGAAGGTTTTTTATTTGAATCTTGTGAAATCCCATTATTGTCAATTTCAACAAAATCATTCTCTGTCAGATACCCGTTTGAAGAACCTGATATTGTAATAATAAAGTTTTCTCCATATCTTGCAGAAATGTTCCCTGAGTATCCCGGAGTATAGTTTTTACTTCCCATAAGCTGTCCGATTTTTATAATATTTGATATGATTTCGGATTTATTATAATTCATCTTCTTCCCCACCCATATCAGTTATGTCTTCAACAATAGCTTTTCTTAATACTTTCGGAGTCTCTTCTACCGGTTTTGGAGTTGTAGTATAGAAATTATTGTTTTTTTCTATTTTGAAATTTTCAGGATTTTTTATTTCCATTCTGTCGTAATCAATGACCGTCCCTTTAGGATCTAAAGCTACAGAGAAACTAACATAAGCATTCTCTCTTATAACATCATATCCGACATTAAGTTTTAAATCATCAGGTCCGACACTTGCAAAGAACGCACATTCTTGGAACATGCTGTTGTTCCATCTGTCATCGGAAAATGTTAGTGACCCGAGCCACGATAATGTTAAGAACCGGTGTAATCTGATATGTTCTCTTACATATACGTTTGACTTACCATATCTGTATGCATCAAATACCGGCAATGGAGTATTGTCATCATAAGCTGATTGGAAATAACCAATGTCTTGCATCCATCTTTTGTATTGTGTGTGTAGACGAGGACCGATTCTTCCTATAAATTGTGTTTCACCACTGCCGTATATTGCGGCAGAACCTTGTCCTATTATGCTTAAGCTGGCTTCAATCAAGTCCTTCTCATTTCTGTAAGATATAAGTTTTTGGTCAATCTCCGCCATGTATCGTCCTCTGATAGTCATATTTTCGTGACAATGAAGCTTTTTATAATATTTATCACCTTTAGGATCTTTAAATAAACCAAAACTTGCATTGTGAGTGTATTTCATATCTAAATTTTTAAATAAGAAATTTTTATGAAAATATGATTTTTCGTGTATTAAGTTAATACCATATTTAGGCATACGATTACCTAAAAACCAGTTGTTCATATAATCGTAGGCAGCATATTCCAATTTTAAATTATCATCTAAGGCTTGTTCCCCTCGAAGTATAAATTTGCTTTTTGATGTGCCGTATGCAAGCATTGTTTCGTTTGTTCCGCTAAGGAATTTTGCCATACCGCCAATCCCAAATTTACTTTTATATGTTGCAATAGGCGCTATTTTAAGAAGTGAACCAAACGGCATTTTTATTGCCCAACCCGGACCGACAAACATACCAAGTTCTCTTCTTGAACCGAGTTCCGGAAAATCTCCATCTACAAAATCGTGATTTTTGTTTGTATAAAGACGTACCCATGGTATCGTAAAAAGGCGTCTTTCTCCCCTGTAAATTTGAGCTTTTCTCAATTCAATAGATTCAAGCTTCTTATCAGAATTTATTATTATATTAGATACTTTTATTTTATACTTGCTTTCACCAATAATATCATCTATTTTGGAAACATTTTCTTCCCCAATCATCATTCTTTTAAGTCGAGGTGATCTACCTCTGGGTTCAATATTTATTGGAATATGGTGATCTACAACTATAGAACCTTTTTCTTGTATTACTTTGTTCTGATAAACATAGCCTCTTTCTGCACTAATACTGATTTTTGACAGTTTTGATAATGGTTTGTCAATTAGTGCATTTTCTTCGTTTAAGTCAACATTTATAGAATCTCCATATACATCGATTCCTTTTTTGTTAATGACAACATTTCCTACAGCACTCATGTGGTTGCTCATTTTGTCATATACCAAATGATCAGCTTTTAGTGTAGTTTCTTCCTGCACAAATGTAACTAAAACATTACCGTTTGCATTTAAAATTGCTGTTTCAGTTGAATAATCCATATCATCACATTTTATGATTACTTTTTGCGGAGATTTGGATTCTTCAACTCCTGCCATTTCCAAATGTTCAATATCTTTATCGGTAGGAACATCAATAAGTTGAGCATCTTGTAATACTTTATTCTTTTTATATTCTTTTAAGGCTTGTTTTACAGCTTTTCTCTTTGCACGAGCTTCTTTGCGTTCTTCTGAAGTTGCAAAAAAGTGCTTTGTTTTTAATCGCAACAACTTTAATGGAGGGATAGTTCCGGAATCTTTGTGTATTTGGGGCTCTTCAGCTTGTGTCATATCTTTCATCGGAGCATTGAAGAAGTGTTCACCCGTGAAGTCAGCCGGCACACTTGCGTACAATGCAGTATTGCTTGTTATAAACATAAATAAAATTGTAGTTAATAAATATTTTTTCATACTCTGCCTATTACCTTATATATAATTGAGCGGATTTCTCGGTTGCCCTTTTACACGCACTTCAAAATGTAAGTGCGGACCTGTGCTGTACCCTGTCGTTCCGACTCTGCCTATTATTTGTCCTTGTCTAACTTGTTGTCCTTGTGATACGGAAATAGAGTTCATGTGACCATACAATGTTGTTATAGGCTGTCCTCTAACGACACCGTGATCAATAATTACAACTTTCCCATATCCGCCGTACCAACCTGCCATAATTACTTTTCCTGTGTTTGAGGCTTTAATTGGTGTGTTCATTGATGCTCCGATATCAATTCCTGAGTGGAATTTTCTTGTGTTAAATATAGGGTGTGTCCTATATCCAAATGGTGATGTTATTGCTCCTCCAACCGGTCTGATGAAACCGGTGGTTACTTTTATGCCGGAGCTCATGCTGGGAGATCTGTGAGCAAGCATTGCTTCCAAGCTTGCTGACTGTCTTGCTAATTCGTCTTCTGAACGTTCATAAAAAGCTCTGTTTGTTCTGAGCTTGTTTATCATTTTTTTATTGTAGGCGATATCATTTTTTATTGCTTTTTGTTGAGCAACCAATGTTCGCCTTGATTTATCTAAACTTCTTTGTTCAACCGCAATAGCTTGTTCTAACCTCGCAATTTCCTCAGCTTTTCGTCTTGCTTCTTGCATTCTTTTATAGTCCTCCTGCATTATAATACTTTCATAATGCAGTCTGTCAAAGAACATATTTACATCTGTTGAAGTGAGCAGTAACTCAAGAAAACCTTTTCGTTGAGTTTTATAAATTTGTTGTATTCTTGTTTTTATACCACTGTATATTTTTATATATTGAACTTCAGCGACAGATTTTTGAGCTTTCATTCTATTTAATTGGTTGAGTTTTTTGTCACATTCTTTTTGTGTCGCAACTAAATTATTTTGGGTTGTTTCTAATTTTCGTTGATTATTATAAAGTTTGCCTGATTCCATTCGTTCAAGAAATCTGAAATGTTTTGCTTTATTATGAGCGGCAGCCTGTTGTTGACGTAAGTTTGAAATTGCTTGTAGTTTTGTTGCGCTGCTTGCATTTCTATATTTATTCAGAATGCTGTTAGAATTATTGCCTGCAAAAACCATGCCCTGTCCGAGTGCAAACAGAGTAATTATGCACAATAATAATTTAACAACATTTTTCTTCATCTATTTCACCATCGCCGGCAACAACATTAATCCTACTGTCCAAGCAATAAATGTTACTGCTATTATAAGGACTATAGCTTTTTGATTTCGTCTAAAAAAATCCATAATATCTCCCCAACTCTTTATAGTATTTTACTATACAAACCATGCGAATGCAAACAGGTAACATTTATTTGCAAAATAGGGGTAAATAATATAATATTGATAGTGTTATGGGAAAAAATTTTTTATCAGCTACGGCAAATTACGAAGATTTTATAAGTCATTCGTCCGCTGAAATAAACGGTCACGTACTTAAAAATAATGATGGAATCTTAAAAAAGGCGTTTACTTTTTTTAAAAATGATAACAAAATTATATTATTGAATGGTTTTTCAGGAGTCGGAAAAAAACAAATAGCTGAACATTTGTTGTCTTATTTGGATAAAAATTCAATTGTTTTAAGATATGTTTGCACGGAATCTACCACTCTTGATGACATAATGCTTTCCTTTTTAAAGATACTTCAAAAAAAAGCATCAGTTAAAAATAGTACAGAATTAGATGCAATAACATCAGTATGGGATAAAATTGAATATATTATATCAAGATTAGAAGATATGAAATTTGTTCCTGTTTTTTACGGATTTGACTTTATAAAAGATGAAAACAGACCTGATGTTTTAAACTATATTTATAACTTTGCTAAAAAAGAGAACGCAAAGTGTCTGATTGTATCAAGAACTTTTGACACTGATATTATTCCTGAAGAAATTTCGTATGTTAAGTTAATGGTAAAAGCTCTTTCTAAAGAGATTTTTGAAACATATATCAGAGAGTTCGGGGTAAAGGTTACTCCGGCGATGATTGATCAGCTTTACAGACTATCAAGAGGGTATTTCCTAAGCGCTTGTTTGTCTGCAAAAATAATGGTTAATCAAGAATGCTCATTAAATGATTTTATTGTTGCTTATACAAATTCAGGTTTAAAGTTTGATGATTTTTTGGCTAAGACCTATTATAAATTGATAGTCGGCACAACAAAATCAGCGTTTAATTTGTTTGTAAAGCTACATCACGGTTTGAATTTAAAAGTTCTTCAATCAATCGGAAGTTATCCTGAGGTTATCTTAAAAACATTAAGTGATAATTTTTATATATATAAAAAAGGTGAGTTATACTATCCTGCTGAATTTTTAAAGAATCAGTTAGAATCATCTATCGGTGATGAAATATCAAAAAAGAGATTAATTTCATACTATGAAAAACAAATTGAGTTATCTCCTGAAGAGCGTGATTTTACTATATCAAGGGTGTCGTTGCAGGCAGAGATTGCCTATTATAACGGTGAAGATAACCCTCAAAATCCTGCAGAAAATGTAGAAAACCAAAACAAGCAAGAAGAACCTGTAACAGAAGAAAAAAAACAGACTATTCCTATGCAGCAATATCAAAATATGTCTGTCAGAGAGTTAATAAATTCAGCAAAAGAGTTGTTTGATGGTTATAATTACCTTAGAGCTGTTGATGTATTGACATACGCTCTTGATAAAAAAACTGAAATCCAGGGTTCAGATATGTTGTATGAAGCATACAATTTATTGGCAAAAACTTATTCAAAACTTGCAAAATGGCAATATGCTCTCTATTACTATGAACTACTTGAAAAGCATTATTGGAATATTTCCGATAAAGACGGTATTTATTTAATGCAATATGAAAAGGCTTATATTTATTATCGTTGTTATAAGATAATTGATGCGATAAAAATTCTTAAATACCTAATGACGGTTTCAAAAGACAAATTGTTACTTTCAAAAACTTGTATTTTATTGGGTAATATTGCAATTACTGCATCAAATAAAGATTTAGCAAGAGAGTATTATAAAGAAGGAATTTCATATTTGCCTGATGATGCTGATTCGGCATTAAAAATGGAGTTATTCTTTAAGTATGCAATTTTGTCAGATGAAATAAACGACATAAATAATGCGGTCGAGTATTATCAAAAGTGTATAGAATTAAATGATAAATCTAACAAATATTGTGCTCTTGCCTATTCAAATCTTGCCGATTTATTTTATGATAATGATCTTAAAGATGAGGCTAGAGAATGCTTCGAAAATGCATATAATTCGGATAAGTTGAATGAAAATGATTACGGTATGTATTATTCGCTGTCAAAATTAATAGAGTTATCTGATAAAAAAGATAAAGACAGTCTGTTAAAAATGGCGGAGGAAGCGAAAGACCACGCTGTTAAATCTAATGATTATAATGCAATAGTTGATGCTACAATTAAATTAGGAGATGTGTATTATGACTACCCTGATCCTGAAAAAGCGCTTGTGCAATATTTGGAATTATACAGATCTGACAGAGAAGAATTTGGAGAACATAACTTAAAGATGTTAAAGTCAAGGCTTAGTGATATAAGAGCAAGAATAGGTAAAGATAAATTTGAGGAATTAGTGCCTGATTATGAATAAGTTTATAATAAAAACAGATTTTAGTGAGTATATAAAGGTATTTTTAGAAGAAAATGCTAAACTAAATTTGATATCAAAAAAAGATGAAGATTTTTTATTTGAAAAACATATTTATGACTCTCTTTCAATAAAGTTGTTTTTAGAAAAATATGGATGTAAACCAAGTAATATTTTGGATATAGGCACAGGCGGCGGTTTTCCACTGCTTCCGATTGCACTTGAATATCCTGATATTGATATGTATGGAATTGACAGTATTCGAAAAAAAATCACAGCTGTTTCTAATATCGTAAATAACTTGAATATTAAAAATGTGACATTAGTAAATGACAGAGTTGAAAATATTAAAGATAAAAAGTTTGATGTTATAGTAAGCAGAGCAGTCTCAAAAACCGATATTATGATAAAATATGCGTATCCTTTGCTTAATGATGGTGGGTTTATTATTTTATACAAGTCAAAAACAGCTTCTGATGAAATATCTGAGGCAAAAGATTTGATAAGAAAATTACATTTAAAAATAAAACCAATAATAAAATATGAGTTGCCTTTGCCTGAAAAATATGAGCGGAACTTGGTAATTTTGGAGAAATAAATGGTTGATTATGACTTAATGAAACGATATAAAATTTTTTTACATACGTTAAATGGTGAATTGGAACGTATGTTTAAAAATCAGGCTGAATTTATAATGTGTAAAGAGGGGTGTTCATACTGTTGTGAAAGAGGAGAATATCCTTTTTCAAAATTAGAGCTTGATTATTTGTTGGAAGGATACAAGACACTTGATATAGATACAAAATATAAAATTTTAGAAAATATTGCAAGAATAAACGAAGAAAAAATACATTCAACAGAGTCTCCATTTATGTATGATTGTCCTTTTTTGATTGATAAACGTTGTTCCGTGTACGAAAATAGGGGAATAATATGCAGAACATTTGGTTTGTTGTGTGAGCACGATGATGGCAGATTAACAATGCCGTTTTGTCAGGAAAAAGGTTTGAATTATTCAAATGTGTATGACAATGAAATTGGACAAATAACTTCTGAAAAAGTAGACAAATGTAACACAGAACCACAAGCATACAGAATTAGCAGAGATAATATACAAAATTTATCTGTTGCCAAAAATCTGAATATAGAATGGGGCGAGTCTAAGACATTAATTGATTATTTAAATGAAAGTAATATCGCAGACTTATAATTATTTCATAAATTGATGAACTCGTCTGGTCATATCTTGTTTTGTAATGGAACCGTCGTGGTTTAAATCAAGTCCGGCATTATACTTGTAGTATTTTGTTCCTTTCGTGCATAGTACATCTCGTTTTGCGTATGCCGGTAAAAATACAAGTGTATAAAGTGTTCCTGAATCAAGTTTGTCACTTTCTTTAAAGCCTGCCATTTTTTTATTTTGTATCAGGAATTTTTCGACGTATACAAGTTGCTGTTCAGGACTCATTTTGCTGAGTGCATCAGTAGTCGTTCCCAGTGCTTTTGCAGTAGCAGGCATGAATTGAATAAGTCCCGTAGCACCGCCATGTGGATTTTTTGCAGTTGTTTTTAGTCCGCTTTCGGACTTCATAACTGCCATTAAAGCATTAGGATCACATCCGACTCTTTTTGATATTTCTACGACTTTGTTATAGAATCCGTCTGAGAATTGCGGCTCTCCTTTAACTGCCCATTTCTTTTTGAGTTCAGCTGCATCATAGCTAAAGTTTGAAGTGTCTTCATCAGAATAGTTATCTCCGAAAGTTTCTTCTGATTGTTGTGTCATCGCGTATTCCTGAGCTGCTGTCAGTTGGTCTAATCGTGTATTATAATTAGCTATGTCGTTTTCTGACTCTTGTTTTTCTGTATTTATTTTGTCGTTTATTGTATCGATTTTAGATTTTAATTCAGTATCTTCTGAGAGGGCTTTTTTCTGTATTTCAGCTAAACTTTTCTTAAATGATGCTAATTGGTTAGAATATTTTACTTGTTTATTTGTATATATTGCATATTCTGATGAGAAGTCCTGATATTCCGATTGTACAGAAGAAATTCTGTCTTTATTTTTATCATCATCATTATGGTCTTGCAGATATTTTATTTCAGCTTCAGTATTTAACATTTGTTCACGAATTTCTTCAGCTTTTTTATTTGCTTCGTCTGCTAATTTTTCTGTTTTTTTAATACTATTAGATATTTCATTATATTTAAGTTTTGTTTCTGTACTTATTTTAGTGCTTCTTAAAATCAAATCGTCTATTTGCATTTGGTAGCTATTGATTTTATTTCTTGATTCAAGATTCCGTGCATCTATAAGTTCATTAATAATTTCTATTTGACCTGAAATCATTTGTGTATAATCGTATTGACTATATTCTCCATTTTTTACTGCAGCATTGTACATTTCTTCAGGATTATCTGTTTTGTATTTATCAGTAATACTGTTGATAGTTTTTTCATACAAAACTGATATATCAGATTCTGACAGTGTATCTTTTCCGTCGGTGGTATTAAACTCTTTAAGTGTTTTAAGATCGCTTTCATCAAGAGTATTATTATGGTCTTTGTCTATAACATCAAACATTGCACTGATTGCAGCTGTTGACATGTTTTCACCAAAAACAGACGACGCAAATTCAGGATTCGCTTGTTCTTTTAATTCGGCATATCTGTCTAAAAATTGTTCTTTTGTTAAACCTACCTGAAACAGATTTTGTATTGAGACATTTTCTGCCATATTACACCTCACATTTATACTCTATAATAATAAAGTATAATACTATGTGCATGATTTCAGCAAGTTTATAATTGTTACATTTATTCATAAAAAAAGATTTCTATATACAATAGAAACCTTTTTTTATCAAATGGTTGCGGGAGCTGGATTTGAACCAACGACCTTCGGGTTATGAGCCCGACGAGCTACCAGACTGCTCCATCCCGCGTTATT
>OMPX01000023.1 GCA_900313115.1 uncultured bacterium | reverse complement strand
TTTTTGATAGTAGGGAATATATAGAATGTTCCATTTATTACTCCATAGTTTATAGTTTGTATTTTTTATAAGTATAAACTATAAACAGGCATTTTTCAATAGGTTATTACTGAATAGTTTACAGTTGTTAATATTTAAAACTATGAAGTGTAACTTTGCTAAAAAATGCAAACTATTTGTCAAAAAATTTTGAGTACCAGAAAATCAAAACTGCGAATAGATAAAACCCTTGCTGTAACTGAATAATGTAAATTTCCGAGTTCGTTTCTCGTACTCACCATATAAAAGAGTCATACTAATTGTTCATATATATCAACCTGCATGTCTATGTACAATAATCTCAAATTATCCAATAATGTAAAATCAATAGCAATTTTATTTTTTATTAGCATTATATCATTATGCTGACTGAAAAAATTTCTTATAATAAACAATCATCAAATAATATAAATAATCTGACTTTTACATCAAAGATTACGTCAGTAAGTAAAGCTTGTTCTGAATCAAAGCCTTTGAAAGAGCTACATAATGCTTTACCCAATATTCCTTCA
Organism: uncultured bacterium; assembly: GCA_900313115.1. GTDB lineage: Bacteria > Cyanobacteriota > Vampirovibrionia > Gastranaerophilales > Gastranaerophilaceae > UBA2883. Next base: position 4,626 of record OMPX01000023.1, on the reverse strand, counting down.
GATATTTCTTGTATTATTAACCACAAGAAATACATTGATATACCAATAAAAAATATTGATGAATATAACACCATTTTTGACAGAGTATATTCTGCTAAAAAACCAAATGGCGACTTGATGTGGTTTGGCAATGAGCGTTTATATTATTATCCGAATGCTACAAAAGTTGAACAAGGACTACTACCTTACTGCGGAGAACGTGATTCATCATTCTATATAAATTCTTTTTTAAACGGAAGATTAACGCCTGAAAAATATGAATTATGGAAAGAAAATCTGCCGGAAAACAAAGCTTCTTTTATTGATATGATTAGAGTTTTAGATTTTTCATTAAAAAATCTTGATGAAGAATTTGGGAAATACAAAGGTATTGTTTTCAGACAAGGATTTATGAATGAAAATTCAGGTCAATTTCTCTCAACTACTAAAAATCCAAGTATTGCCGCTCAATTAAATAATAATTATATTTTTTTTAGTCCAAAACGTGGTTTTTCTGTGATAAGGACAAATAATGGTCATAATATATGCGATTTTCAAAATAAAATGGGAGTTTCTTTTTCAACATCAGAAGAAGAAATATTACTTCCACGAAAACAGAAGTATAAAGAACTTTCTCCTTCAGAACTTGATGAAGAATTAGATAATGCAAGAAAAACTTTTGCAGGAAAAATCATTTGGGGAGCTAACAAAGTCATTAATGGCGAAATAAAAGAAGTTAACGGATATGATAAAGAAAAACTTCTTGGTTTAGTAAAAGTTTTTGATGAAGTTTAATGTTATTTTTTGTTCTTGCAAGAAGAACTTACAATATTATTATATCAATCTGTTATTACAAATAAATTTATACCCGCAAAATGTACAATTAGGACTGTTTGGCTTTTCAAACTCCATCTTTCTTATTGAACCTGCTGCCGCTATTAACTCATCAACTTTTTCCTGAAAAACATCAATTGTTGTGTCTTTTGATTTTACATACTTAGAAAATTTATGATGAACCATTACTTTATGATTTCCATTCTTTTCCAACGGCAGCAAAAAGTAACATTCTTTTACTTCTATCCCCGGATTTTGTTTTTCCAAAAGATATTTATAAAACACTATTTGATAAAAATAACTGTCACTTGGTGATATATCATCACATTTTTCTTTAGTTTTATAATCATAAATAATATACTTTCCGTCAATATCTTTATCTAATCTGTCTATTGAACCGTTATAAATTATTTTTGCGTCTTTGTCATCTATACTTGTTTTCCAATCATCAGGCATATCTACTTCATATTTAAGCGGATATTCCGCATAAATATGCCTGCCGTCAGGGATATTATTCAACAGCGGTTTTTCCTCAAAATGAACATCTTTTGGGATATCCTCGGCATTTGCCAATTTTATAAAATGTTCGTTGTAATATCCTTTTTCTCCAAATATTTTTTCTTCAGCACTCGCTTTGGTATTATCAGGATTAATAATTTCAAGTTCGCTCAATTTATCATTAAATACCTTTTTTACATAATCCGCATCAGGATATTCTTTGTTATCCATAACATATTTTATTGCTTCTTCAAAAGCTGCATGAACAGCCGTACCATAGCTCATATCATCTTTACTGCCTGAATTTATTTTCATTTTCAATATACGATTATAAAAATATTGTTTTGGACAATTTCTATACTCGTTTAATGCAGAGAAAGAAAACCAATTTGGAATTGCAGGTTCTATATATCGGTTAAAATCTTCTAAATTATAGTCCGATTTTGGAGAATCAAAACCAAACTCAAAATCTTCAACAACAGTTTTTACAAGTTTTGGATTTTCCTCGTTTACTAGAGAAATGTTACTTAATAATTGTTGAAAAAACCAACTCAGTTTACCGTAACTGCCGCCAATATTTGCATAAGATAAGATTAATTTACGTTTTGCCCTCGTCATACCAACATACAAAAGTTTTATTGTATCTAAATACTGCTCTTGAAAATGTCTATCCACAAATCCTTCAAAAGTTTGACCTTCAATAGGCGCTTTAGGAATTTCATAAATATCTTTTATATCTAATTTATCCCATTTACCTGAAACTAAATATGGCATAAATACATATTCAAACTCTCTGCCTTTTGATGAATGATATGTCGATAACTGAACAGCATTTGTCGGTTTATCTTCTTTATCAAGTCTTATTTTCGCTCCGCTTTCAAGCATTTTGCTTATATAATCCACGAACAAAGAAAAACTGTTGTATTGATCAGTATTTACTGAAAAATATCCGTCGGCTAATTCTAATAATTTTTTAATACCTTTTATATTTTCAACTTTATTTATAATATCTTTATTGAAATAATAATCAAAAATGCCGGTGCGCTGACCTATTTCTAACAGAGATATTTTATAATTTTCACTCGTAATATAATCTCTCAAATAATTATATGTCTCAAGAAACTTTTTTAATTCAGGTTTGGCTTCCGGTTTTGTCTCAGAATCCTTTGGATTCTCTTTTTTATTTATATAATCATTTATATTCTCAAACAAAGTTTTATAATGTGTTTTTAAACAACATATTTCCATATAATCTCTTTCATTTATATGAAAAGGTTTTTGAAGCAAAAAGGACAATATTTTATCATAATATCTTTCAGGATTAGTCAAAAACTGAAGATATCCGATAAAAACTTGAACCGCAGGGATTTCAAAAATATTTTTTCCTCCCGTTATCTCAACGGGAACATTATTAGCTTTTAAATAATCTGCATACTGTTTTAATTCTTCGTTTGTAGAAGTTAAAATAGCTATATCAGAATATCTTTTTGGTTCTTTGTCTTTAGATAAATTGTTATTATATTCATCTATTTCTTTTTTGATATTAATAATTCGTTTTACAATATAATCTCTTTCATCATCTTTTTTCTCAAATTCAAAAAATTCTACAGGGTCATTAACATCTTTCAACTCATCATTTCGAGATTTTAACTCTTTTACTATAACTTCTCCTTTATCATCAGTAATCATATATTGAGATAAAAATCTTAACTTCAACGGAGCCTCTGTTTGTGAATAATTTTTTCTATCCTTATCTGTCATAAATCGATAAAAATTATCATCCTGTAAATCAGCAAGTGCCTTTGACACATCTAATATCGGCTGAGTTGAACGATAATTATCCGTAAAACATTTTATATTAACTCTTTCAACAGGATTATCACTCTGAGATTTTTCCAGAAATTTTTGGATTGTATCAAGATGTGCCCCTTGGAAAGTATAAATAATCTGATCGTCATCGCCAACCACAAAAATATTCGGACATATTTTTGCAAGATTAAATACTATATCATTTTGAGAAGTATTCGTATCCTGATATTCATCAACAATTACATATTCATATTTACTGGCAACTTTTTCCAATAAATTTGAATTTTCATCTTCAAATTTATCAAGAACGTCATTTATCATATCGGTAAAATCAATATAATTTAACTCAGTTTTTAGTTCTTCATAACGCTCATACAATTTCCACAACTCATTCATTTTTGTTATGGCAAGCTCAATTTTTTTAACTTCGTCTTTTAATATCAAAATTTGCTTGTTTTGCCAATTTTCAAGAGTTACTGATTCATTCTCAGATAAAGGAGTATTATTTATTATTTTTGTATATGCTTTTTCAACCGTAACTTTTCTGTCAAGATTTGGATTGGTCATTAGATATTGGTTTAAAGCAGCAGAATTATTAAGAAGATTGTTTATTGCATCTACACGTGGTTTCCATGCGACATGGTTTTCTAAATTAAAATGGAAATCGACAGAATTCATACGCTCTCTTTTTATATTGTCTATTCCATCAAGAATTTCTTTTATAAATGCATACGGATTATTCTTTTCGTTATTAAACCCGATTAGTTGGTTATCTCTTGATGCCATCATTTCATCAATACATCTTGTTATTATTGAACGCTTTGTATCATCAGTAATAATTTCAGGCTCTTCAAGTTTAAACAGTTCTTTATAATCTTCCATTATTGTTTTACAAAAACCGTGATAAGTAAAAACATCAACAGGATATTGCTCACCAATTCTCTGCTGCATCTCTCTTGCTGCAGTATCAGAAAAAGTAAGACACAAAATAGATTCCGGCGGAACTGGCGGATTTTTTCCGTCACCTTCTATCATACTATTTATACGCTTAACAACAGTATATGTTTTTCCTGTACCCGGACCTGCTATAACAAGCCATTTCCCTTCGTGTTTTTCAATACAATCTTGTTGCGCCGTATTCTTATTTTCTAATACTTCTGCCATCACTTATTCCCTTTTGGCTTTAATTATATCATATTTATTGCAGTATATGGGGTAAATGTTTTATGTTTTTACTTTACCTGTTGCAACAAGCACCGTTCATAATTAAATCTAAAAATATGATTTCCGATTATAATTGTTCACCTTTCGCAACTTCGTTGCTCATTCCTCATTAATATATTCTTGGATTATTGCTTTACACTTCGCAGATGTTCACTATATTTTGCTTACGCAAAATTTTCGTTCACATTGCTCCGTGCTATTTCGAGTTTGGCTCATTTCATTCGCCATCAAATACGCCCCTCGCACTAAACGGAACCGTTCGTACTCCCATCGAAAGTCAAC
>OMPX01000006.1 GCA_900313115.1 uncultured bacterium | reverse complement strand
TCACGATTCACTTAGTCACCGTTTATCAGCCGAAGGCTGATAAACTATAGTTTACCTAACAAACATTTCTCAATTTAATTAAAGCATAATGTCTGTTTTGAGTACCTTGTTCTTTTCTGTACGAATAAAATAAATCATTATTACAAGAAGTACAATACGGGCAAATATCGACATTATCTATACTCATTCCCATTTCAAACAATTGTTGCGCATTAACATTTTTTAAATCAACATACACTCCGTCTTTTTTTTCAAAAATAGAATTTGAAAAATCGCTTATGGTTGACTTGACACCATTTATAACTTCGTCCCCAACCTTATAACAACAAGAGCCGATAGCAGGTCCGATAACGGCACGAAAATCATTTATAGATGAAGCTGAATATTTAATCATTTTATCAATAGTTTTTGGAACAATTGAGGCAACAGTGCCTCTCCATCCTGCATGTACTACAGCGCCAATATTAGCTTTTTTATCATACAAAATCACAGGTGTACAATCAGCAAACCTTAAATACACTGCCTGATAAAAATTTGTTAGAATTAATGCATCCGTATCAGGATATTCGGAAACACCAATTTGGGCAAAATCAATATTTGAAGAATGTGTTTGAACGGGATGAACTAAGTTTTCTTTAGTTACACCTAAATATTCTGCAAGAGTAATAACATCTACCCCTCTCGTAGTAAAAAAGTGTTCTATATTTGGTAGCAAATCAGAACAATATACTAAATTATTATTTATATTCTTTGAATAGAACATATTATAAGTTTAAAACAAAAATAAACTCTATGAGAACAACTTAAATGTTCTTTCAACATTATCTTTAGCGACAGTCTTAAGTGTTTCCATTTCAGATTTAATAGCATTTCGTTCAGTATCAAGTGCTGCAAGGTCAGTATCATATTTTCTGTCTTTCATATTAATCTTACGCATATCAGCTTCGTATTTTGCTTCTGCTTTTCTTAAAAGTGTTTCGTCTGATACTTCCTGTAAACCGGTATCTGTTGCAACTGACGTTTCAAAGAAGTTACCTTTACTGTCAGGTTTTGATATAATTATTGCTCCTGCAGTAATCATATTTGTCAGCCATTCAGTACTGTTTTTATAATCAATTCCGGTACCATTAGATGTAACAGGTACCAATTCATCAAATTCTGACGGAGTTACTATTTGTGAACCACAAACTTCTGAATCATTATCCGTTATTATACTGCCGTTATCAACATAGTATGAATTAATAATAGAATCTCTGCTATCAAGACCTCTACCCCAAAAAGTACCGCAATAATCACCACTATCGGTTGATATATTTGCATTCACATAACAATTCTCAATTATCCCCTCACGACCATGATCAATAGAACCAAATAACCCACCAGCGCCTATGAGCCAGGCATCTCCACATCCATGCACATTACCTGTAACATAACAATTTGAAAAAGTCCCACCTTGAAATCCGGTATCGAACCCTGCAAGAATCCCTGCACATCCAGCACTGCTTGTGACATCAGCATTTTCTATACCTAAATTAGATATTGATGCTTCTTCCAATTCTGCAAATAATCCGGCATTACCTGTAGTGTTTACAGTAAGGTTTCTTATAACATGACCGTTACCGTTTAGTGTTCCGCTGAAATTAGTTATAGGAACCCAATCTATACCTGATAAATCTAAATCAGTCATCAATATATAATTACCACTTGGATTAGATTCAATATTTCTTAAATCATCTACTGAATTTATGGCAATAGCACCACCTGGCGTTACTGCAGGAGTTATAGGAGTAATAAATCTTGGTGCTGCTAAATCACTAGGTTTATAACTCGGGTCGATAAAATCTATTTTATAACCTGCTGCGATGAGATTATTGTATGTTGCATCTATATAACTAATTGCGCCTGTGTTATTTATAGTTTTCATCTGGACTTTTGTCATATCAAGAGCGTTCAGGTATTCTTCATAAACCTGACGTGATTCATTCGCCATCTGGAGTTTTTGAGCCTCCAGTTTGGCAGCTTTATATTCAATCTGGTGCATTCTTGCAGTCAGATTCAATAATCTAGCCTGTGATGACGATAGTCCCATTTGTCGGTTTCCTATATCAGTTCCCTTGAATGTAACACAATTGGCATTGTGTTGCATGTGTTAACGGTCAATAACTCAATATCTTTAATATTTTCACTAATTTATTACAATTTCTTTACAAAATATTATTAC
>OMPX01000074.1 GCA_900313115.1 uncultured bacterium | reverse complement strand
TCATTTCATCTTTTAACTCTGTACAGTCACCATAATTATTATAAAGCTCATGCATTGTTATTTGAGAATACATTATATTAACACCATTTTTTACTGTTACGTGATTTGTTTCAGGATTAAAAGATAAAAATTCATTCTGATAAATCATTGTTGTCTCCTTTTCATTTGATAACTCCTCATCTGAAGACAAATCATCTTCATCATCACCAAAATCAAACCAAGCTAGCGCTGAATCATCATATACTACAACTTTCGCAGATGAATTACTTTTAAAGTAACAATCGTCTCGATGATATTTTTCATATAATGATCTTGGGACATTAATTGTTTCCAGACTTTCACAGGCATGGAAAACACAAGCCCCAAATTCTCGTACAGTTGATGGTATAGTAATGTTTTTAAGAGCTTTGCAAGACTGAAATGCATTACCCGAAATCGTTGTTAAGCCTTCAGGTAAAATAACTTCCTCTAATTTTTCACACTCATCGAAAGTATACCGCAAAATACATTTAGTTCCCTTCGGCCAATTTATTTTTTCTAGCCAAGTACAATTACTAAAAGCTCCAACTCCTATATCTGTAATTCCGTTGGGAATGTTTATTTTTGACATATTCATATCCTCAAATGCATAGTCAGCTATTCTCTCCATGCAGTCAGGAAGTACTACTCTATAGAAATGCATACCTGGTAATAACATACATCTTTTTGGATTACCATCTTCACGAAGTTCTGTATTTTGTATTTCTCTAGTAAACACTTTAATAATGTCTTTTACCCTTAAAACCTTTGTTGTTTCGTCATATCTCATATATTCATTCTCATAAATCATTGAAAGCTTTCCTCCTTTTACACTATGATGATTGTTACTTAGCCTAAGCGATACGTAAATGCCTATAATTATAGTCAATTGCATACCACTTAGGCTAAGCTTACTTTTTCTTCTTGTTTGCTATAAGGTTTGTGCGAATTACTCCGTTAAAGCTTATAGATTTATTGTTTGTATCTGTTGAAACCTGATTAGTATTGGTAATTTCAGTTATATTATCTGAATCATCAAGTAGCATATCATCAATTGAGCCTTCATATGGTATAGCAGTAATATTAGGATAATTCTTTTCACAGAAGCTTTTGCAAACATCATATATAACCGTTGGTACATACAATTCCTTAAGATTATCACAATAATGAAATGCATCATGAGACATGTACTTAATTGTAGCTGGCAAAACAATTTTAGTAAGACTTCTACACCCAGCAAAAGCTAGAATACCAATTTCTTGTACTCCCTCAAGTATTTTAACCTTTTTTAGATTATAACAATACGCAAATGTCTCACTGCCTATGTCATATACTTTGCTTGAAATAGAAACCTCCTTCAAGTATGCAGTATCAAAAAAAGCTCTTTCTCCTATTTGTACAACACTGTCTGGAATTATAATTTTTGCTAACTTAACATGAGAAAATGCATCAGCAGTGATTTCACGTATAGTATTTGGTAATATAACTTCAAATTCCTTATAATTGTACATATCTCTTCCATGTTGAAACTCTGTTATTGTATACCATTTGATATTTTTTACACCATCTTTTATTTGCAAAACATTTGCTTCATCATCAAAAATCCAATGTTCGCCTTCATATAACATAGAAAACTTTCCTCCTTTACTCTAAGATGCTTGTAGATTTGCCTAAGTGATACACAAATGCCTATAATTATAGTCAATTACATACCACTTAGGCTAAAATTACTTTTTCTTCTTGTTTGCTATCAGGTTTGTGCGAATTACTCCGTTAAAGCTTTTGAATTCTCTTTTAGAAGTAGTTGTTGTTTCGATTGTATTTGCAGTTATTATTTCAGGCTTTGCAATAGTATTAGTTGATAGGTTCATTGGTTCATCATATGGAATTACTTCTGCATGTGTATTACTCTTAAAATAACTATATACGTATTTTCTATATAATGCTCTTGGAACATGTATTTCTTTTAAATTTTTGCAATCCGTAAATACATATTCTCCCAGTTCTTCAACAGTTGTTGGAATCACAATTTTTTCTAAACCACAGCAATAAAATGCAAATTTGCCTATATACTGTAATCCTTCTTGCAATTGTATTCTCTTTAAATTGTAACAACACTGAAAAGCATTATCATTAATTTCAACTACAGTTGAAGGAATAGTTATTTTTTTAAGAAGTTGACAACCATCAAAAGCATAATCACAAATCATTTCAATTCCTTCTGGCAAAACTATTTCCCTTAAGCCTTTACAATATTCAAAAGCATGTTCTGAAATATTTTTAACACTGCTTGGCCACTGTATTACTTTTAAACATGGATTATCATAAAAAACACTTAAACCAATTTCTTTTATTGAATTTGGAAGTACATATTCTTTTGCATCCATATTTTGAAAGCAAGAATTCGCTATTAAGACTACACTATCTGGTATTATAACTTTATATTCTCTGTGATTTCTAAAAACACCAAAATAGTGATTAAAACATTCGAACATATAATGACGTAGTTCTTTAACCCTTTTTATCTGTAAAATCTTGGTTTCATCATTATATGTCCAATTTTCTTTATCATATACCATTGTGAGCTTTCCTCCTTTACACTAAGTTGCTTATAACAAACCCAACACCACAAAGATACTAAAAAGAATCCATGTGATGTTGGATCAGTAACATAACTCTGGTGAACATTGTCTCAAAGCAAAATCCTTCTAAAACGCTCCATAATTCCTGGCTTTTTCACAGTTTTACTAAACATATTGAAAAGCTTATTTCTAAACTCTTCAGTGTATAATGACTGTACTTCAGCTCTTACTCTGCTAATTTCCAGTTCATCTCTAGCGTTTAAGATTGCCTGATAAATACGTGCAATGGTTGCTTCAACATTAAACTTAAGCTCTGTATCAGTTCCTGCAATAGAACGATATTTCTGTCTAGCTTCAGGGTTAAGTATCATTCCACCACATTTTTTCAGTTTCGTTTGTGTCTGCATATAATATGCATTCAAATCTGACTCTTCAAAATTTGGTGCTGGATATGAACTTGAACCCTTGTATCTATTAAGCAAAAAGTTCATTCTTTCAGTTCTTACTTCTTTAGGAAGCTGTGTGAGCTTTGCTGCTGGAGTGTTTTCAACCTGTTCATAACTTGCAACTCCAATATCTGCAAAACCTGCATTATCAAGATATTTAACAAGATTTAAGAATTCCGCTTCTGTTTCGCCAGAAAATCCAACAATAACTTCAGTCGAAATTGCTAAATCAGGTCTAATCTGTTTGATTTTTTGAAGCCTTCCTTCAGTAAATGAAAAACTAGGTCTCCTCATTAATCTTAAGATACGCCCTGAAACATGCTGAATGTGAATCATTATCTCAATAATGTTTTTATGCTTTTCAAGAACTGATATAAATTCATCTGTTAAGCCTGAAGGATGAAACCAACCTATAACAAAATTACAATCAGGATACTTGGTACAAATGTCATCCACTAAATTAGAAATATTGTACCCACTCTCATGGTATAAATCTATTCCATAATCTGATGTTTCCTGTGCTCCTGTTATATAGATTGTTGTTTCATTTTCATGCATGCGCTCAACTTCTGATAATATCTGTTCTTTTGGCTTACTTACATATTTGTCGGCAATGTTTGGATATACACAATATGAGCATTTTTTCTTACAGCCTGTTGAAATTATTACTTTGTTCTGAGGAATAAACTGTCTGATATTTGAAACTTCATTTTCTGAAAAAATCTTAAGAACTGTTTCAAAATCAAGAACAAGTGCATCCTCTTTTACATCTAATAATAATTCCAAATCTGTTTTTACCATACATCCAGTTATAATCAGTTTTGCATCATTCCTCATGTTTGATACAACATCTGAAATAATGCGTAATGATTCTAGCTTTCCGTTTCCAAATGCACATGTTATGATGATTATTTCATCAGCCTGTGTATAATCTGTTTCAATTGTCCGGCAATTGGTTGAATTCTTATTCGAATCCTGTATTACAGTAAGCAGTTTGTTAGCATTTTCAATATCCATATGCATGTTATTGCATAAGATTACTGAAATTTTTTTCATTGAAATTTCACCTCACTATAGCTTGTTTTTCTTCTTGTTTGCAATGAGATTTGGGCGAATTACTCCGCTGAAGCTTTTTAATGATGACTTAGATGTTTTATTAGCTGTTTCAGGTATAATTATGCTTGACTGTTCTGAGACTTCTATGTTTTGTTCTTCTGATATACTAGTTATACTGTTCAAAACATGTCCATCTTCATCATATTCATTAAATTCGTCATAGATAATAATTTGTGCATTTGATTCACCAACACTAGACCCCATACCAAAACGTTTGTCAGAATATCTTTTCGGTATATATATTGATTCTAATGATTTACAACCTGTAAAAACATTACCACCTAAATAATTTATATTTTGTGGTAATTTTATAGTTTTCAGATCCTCACAATCTCCAAAAGCAGCATAACTTATAGATTTACATGATAACAATTCAACTTTTGTTAAAGATTTACAACAAGCAAATGCTCTTTCTGAAATATAAAGTTCTCTAGAAATATCATCAACTTCAAATGTTTTAAGATTAGATCCAGCAAATGCATATTCACCTATGGTAAATGTCGCATACTTATTATTTAAATTTGCTATGCGAATTTTACTTATAAAATTGCAATCTCTAAATGCATTACTATCTATGCCCGACACATCCTCACATATTTCAACAAAATATGATTTATTGCTCATTTGTTCAGCTAATATTGACTTTGCAGGAACCCCTTCAAATCTTATCTCATAAAATATTCTATTAACAAGATTTTTAGTTAATACATTATTATCATCTTTTTGGGCTTTTATAATCTTAATTCTATCTGACTCTAACACATAGTATTTTCCACGAAGTTTCATTATAAAACCTTCTTTCTTTACCTTTTTATAATTTGTTTTTCTTCTTGTTTGCAATAAGATTTGGGCGAACTACGCCGCTGAAGCTTTTGAATGATGACTTTTGAGTATCAGGTACAATATTGCTTTTTGATTCATATGCACTTGATTCGTTATTAAAACTATCCTTAAAAATTTTACCTATTTCATCTGTTCCATCATAGAAAACTACTTCTGCATCTGTAGTATAAAACATTATGGGACAATTTGAATAACTTCTCGGTATATATATTTTTTTCAATCCTGTACATCCCCAAAAAGACTTTGCATCTACTTTGCTCACTTTTTCTGGAATTATTATTGTGTTAATACTCGAACAATTCATAAATGCATTTTGCTGAATCATTATTGTCTTGCATGATAAATTAACATTAGTAAGCTTTGTGCAATTTGCAAATACAGATTTATTAATAAATAACTCTGTATTAACATTAATCTCAACTGTTTCAAGATTAAAACAATTAAAAAATGCATAATTACTTATAAAAAAGGGTGAATTATAATCATTTTTAACTATCCGTAGCTTGTTAATAAATTCACAATCCCTGAATGCTCCTGGTTCTATGTTTCTTATTTCTCCACCAATTTCAATAAAAAATGATTTAAATTTCCACTGATTAAGTATGTTCGCATATACTGAAAAGCCATTCACTTCTTCAAGTATTCTATTCACAAGACTACGCGTTAAAACTCCATTATTATTGGAATCACCCTTTATAATCTTAATCCGGTCAGACTCAATAATATAATATTCATCACGAAGTGCCATTTTCAACCCTTCTTTCATATAAAGAATTTCATTTCATTCAATAAAAACTGCCTCCTTTTTCTAAAGACAAAGCACCCCTGGAAAATTCCAAAGGTGCTTTTCTTTAGTTTTTTAAAGATTTGAACAACTGCCAGATGATTACTCATTTGACAGAATTTCATTAACAGTTTCTATTCCGGTTTCTGGCTCTTCAGCATAATACTCACTTGTATATGTTGTTTTCTCAACAGTTCCTAAACTTTTTTCAAGATTTTGGAACTTCATACAACCTGTACCTGTGAATCCCTGAGTTTGCCAAGATATAGAACCGTCAGATGAACATACAGCATTAATTGTTCCACCTGTTTCAGGGTCAACAATTTTAAGTGCAATATTTTCACCCTGCTGTTCTTTTCCGAGGATTGCCAAGTTTTCTCTGCTGACTTCTGCCTTAATCTTCTCAATAGTGTAATTCTGCATAAGAAGTTTAGCATTTTCGCCAACATATTTTTCAACATGTCCGCCCCACATATCAGCTTCTACTGAAAAATTGTCACCATTTTTGGAAATAGCCACATCATACTGACCAGGTAATTTAATTACGAAGTCCTTTCGCTCTGTACCATAATAATAACGGCAATTTGCATTTTCTTTGAACTCAAAGCCCATTGAAGCTACTGTTTTCTTAAGAACATCTAAGTCCTTAATTTCAGCAGTAATCTTTGAAAAATGACTCATAATTATTCACCTCCACGAACTATCTTTCTCGTAAATGAATGTGTATTTCCTTCGTCAGCAGTTGTACCATTTGCCATTCTTACAGAAGCATCATTACTCCACTTTCTTAAAGCTTCCACCTGCTGTTCCATCATTCCTTTGGACATTGGTGTAATCTCTTTCATGGATTTGATAATAGCTTCTGTTGAAGGCTCTCCTTTGGTTTCAAACCAGGAATCAAACATTGAAGAAATAACACATTCTTCAATTTCTGCACCTGTGTAGCCTTCTGACTCGCTTGCAAGTCTAGCAATATCATATTCTTCAACATTCCTCTTATGTTTTTTAAGCTGAATTTTGAAAATTTCCTTTCTTTCCTCCTCAGTTGGTAAATCAACAAAGAATATTTCATCAAATCTACCTTTTCTTAGGAGTTCAGGAGGAAGCTGACTGATATTGTTGGCTGTTGCAATTACAAATACAGGAGCTTCTTTTTCCTGAAGCCATGTAAGCAGTGTTCCGAACATTCTTGAAGTTACACCAGAATCTGTTTTTCCACTTGACTGAATTCCAGAAAGTCCTTTTTCGATTTCGTCTATCCACAGTACAGCAGGAGCCATAGCTTCAGCTATCTGCAGTGCACGCCTTGTGTTACTTTCAGTATCTCCCACAATTCCACCAAAAAGTTTTCCGATATCAAGTTTAAGCAGAGGCTTGGACCATATATTTGCAAGAGCTTTTGCTGTTAAAGATTTTCCACAACCGGGAATTCCAACAAGCAGTACTCCTTTAGGATATGGCAGACCATATTCCTGTGCTTCTTCAGAATATGCTCCTAAACGTTTTAAAGCCCATGTGGTGAAATTCTTTAATCCTCCTATTGAGTCTAATGTCTCATTAGTAGGATAGAATTCCAGCAGTCCACCATTACAGATTATGTTTTCCTTGACCTCGCATATTACTTTAGCATCAAATGTATTTTTCTTTGCAACAGACATTGCAAAAGCATTTTCTGCTTCCAGCAAAGTAAGACCAAGTGCAGCTTCAACGATTTCGTTCTTGTTCTCAGGAATAGCTACATTAACACTTTTTGAAAGTATAGTAAGAAGCTCATTTAACTCGCTTTTCTTAGGGAGTTTGAAATCAAGAACAATCATCTCTCTTTGAAGCTCAACAGGAATGTCAAACTTTGCGCTAATAAACACAAATGTCATTCCAATTGCTTTTGCAATTTCGAAAGAATCCTTAAGCTTTCTCCATATTTCAGGAGTTTTGATAAACGGATGAAAATCGATTACGCAAAAGATTCTGCCATCTTTGCCATTAGAAATGTCCCGAGCACCAACCCTTGGAAGCTCCATAGGTGTAAGTTCAGATGTTTTCTTATCTTCACCTTTCCTAAGTCCATTTGTCAACGTCCAGGTTTCGAATTCCTTGTTTGAGTTTTCCGCAATTCTTTTACAGTCGTTTACTACTCTGTTTTCCTCTACTGTCTGAACAACTATAGCAGGATAACCTGCATTAACGTAATCCTGTAATGTTAAATTCATGTTAATACATCCTTTCTAAAAAAGAGATTTCTCTTTACGTTAAAATATGATTTTCATTGTTTTACTTTTCTTGTCAATCTGAATTTCTGCACAACTTTCATCTGCCCATTTATTCAAATTAACAAAAGTTTCTTTGTCACCACAAAGGTATAATGAGTAATATGAACCAGCTCTTGTGAGAAGAATTTTGAAACTAAATAAATTTGTGTATAATTTAGGTTCAGCTTCTTTTGTCTTGTAGACTTTAAACTTACATACAGTCCTGTCATTAACCATTACCTTTAATTCGTCACATATTAAATTGTCAATGTTCAAATCTTCTTCGATAAACTTTCTAACATTATGGTATGAGAACTTTTCTCTTACAGATTTAACCTGTTCCATATTGCTAATAAGTTTCTCAGCCTTTTCAAGAACTGAAGGCTTAATCTCAATATCTTCTCCACTTTCTACATAGTTGTTTATGAAGATTTGGTCATATTCGCCCTTTGTTAAAGTTCCTGTTCGCTTTGTTTGCGAATTGTCTGATTCTTTTTTTGCTTTCGTACTTTTCTGTGAGGTACTTTTTTTCTGTACCTCATCATTTTCATCGTTTGACTCATCACTTTCTGAATTATGAAAACTTATTTCTAATTTCTCATTCTTAAATGAAAGATCAAAATCATTGTCAAAAGCCCAAAGTCTTAAGCTTATGACAGGTTCATTGCCAGTTGGTCTTAAAAACTTAATGGTGTTATCTTCCAGCTTTTTCAACATTCTTCTAAATGTTTTGCATGTTACATAAACATATTCGCCATTTTCTTTTGACGCATATATTGTAGCACCAGGAATTTCGCATTGCTCGAATAACGAAATAATTGCTTCCTTTGAGTTTTCTCTGTCGACATCTTCGTCTTCAAAGTATTTCTCAAACTGTAAACAGATTATCCGTTCCCTTAAAGGTTCCAGCTTTTCCTGATATAACAAAACCCTTTTGAATTTGTTGATAACTTCTGCATCAAACACCATTGTTCCATCATTTTCATCAAATACTGCTGTATTATAGAAAATGCTGGAAAATTCCTGGTTTGTCATAGTCTCGTCTGTCTCAAGTAAACCCATGTCCTCGTCTTCTACAACAAGATTAGGTTTATGAACTTTCCGTACAGATTCGTCACTCATAGTTACTACCCTCCTAATTAGTTTGGTTTTTACACGAATGTAGGCATTTGCCGTTGGTTGGTATTATATCATGTTTTACATAATAATTCAATGGGTTTGAACCATTTTTTCCCTATAATACAGCATTGACATATCAATTCATATATGATATATGTTTAGTATATTTTTTCAGGAGGAATTTTCTATGATAAAAAGACTTATTTTTGATGTAGACGGAACACTTATTAAGGGGGTAGATTTTACTAATAGCATACAAAACACTTTAAAAAAATTTAATATGAACTCTGAAGAAAATATACAGGCATTTATAAAAGGAATTGGAACTTATGAACAAATTTATGATAATTACAATGTAGATGATTACACTAAACACATTGGGATGATGTTAAAACGAAAATTGCCTGAAGACTTTGTTTCAACTTTTTTTGAAGAATTAAAAACATGTATTCCTACTGATAATTCTAAAATTTGTGAAATAATACAAGATTTGTCCCTCAAATATGAATTAGTTCTATTAACCAATTACTTTGCTGAATCTCAATTGAACAGATTAAATAATATGGGAATTGGAAAATACTTTACGGAATGCTATGGAGAGCAATTAATAAAACCAAATAAACAAGCATACATAAATGCATGTGGAAAAAACAAACCAAGTGAATGTATTATGATTGGTGATAATACCGAACTTGATATTAAAGGAGCTAAAAATGCTGGATTAAATACTATATTTGTAAACACACAGAAGCAAGCTATAAGCTCTAGATTAGGTGTTGCTGTTAATCGTGTTGAAGATATTACAGATAAAACAATTTCAATGGCTGACGAATATGAATATGTAAGATAAAAAAGACGCTTTTATTTAAGCGTCTTTCT
>OMPX01000001.1 GCA_900313115.1 uncultured bacterium | reverse complement strand
GTATTTTGAACAAAAAGGTGTTGAAAACCCTGAAAGATTTCTTGACCAAGAAAAATTACAGTTTATGAAACAAAACGAAAAAATTCAAATGGATTAAATGGTGTTGATTTTGTAAAATCATTGCCCAAAATTATACAAGAAGGAAAAATAATAAAAACACCAAGTCAAAAAAATGTAAAATTTATAAAAAATGGGGATGATAATGCCATTATAAAATTAATCTGGGATGAAAAAGAACGAAAATGAGTAGTTACTTCATATAGAGATTATAATGCCCTTTAAAAGTTATTGACAGGATTCCTGACATTGTCAATACAGGCAATGATATGACTCCATCATTGAACTAATAAAGGACATTATTATTATAATATATTTTCATTTACATTTCAAGTTACCCAAGCAGATAATTTTACATAAATACATATAGCCTTGTTGTATAAAATTTTATATTGCATGGTTTTTATTGTTTATACATACTAATGGCAAATTTTATTTTTATAAGTTTTATTTGCTTATTTTATTCATATATTGTATTTTCTATAGAGTTATTTTTTTAGCACTAATAATTTTGTCATTTACAGCATTTTAACATTTTATATCTTTAATCTAATAAATAAATTTAGTCAAAACAAAACTATTCCATCTGATATGAAAGGAATTGAATTTTCTAAAAATTCCAATTTTGCAAAGCGAATTGTAGCCGATACTACATTCAAAAATACAGTAATGAAATCATATGACAAGAAAACAAATAGTTTTCCGCAAAAAATAGAACTTGATTTTATTGGAAACCAAAACCTAAACTATTCAATCGGTCACGGAACTTTTTTGAATGCAAAAAAGACAAACAACGGCTATGTAGAAGGTATTGTTTTTGATAAGTATGATTATAGCTTACACTATTACAAATATTATAAAAAATACCCTGCAACTTTATATAACAACGGTGCTTTATTGTTGCATTAAATAAATAATTATTGCTATTTTATCTGATACAATTTAAATATTAATTTTGTGCTTGGTTTTGTAAAAAGTAACTTGATTATTGTTGACAAAAATAATAAAACAAGTTATTATATCAGAAAATATATTAAATAAATTTAATGGCAAATATGACTTCAAATCAAGAAAAATGTCCAAATTTGACAAATATATATGTTAATCCATTTTAAAAGGAGTGTAATAATATGGAAAAAAATTTATTAAACAACGAATTAAAACATCAACAAGACGAAAAAAATAACAGCATTTGCAAAAAATTTTTTGTTATATTAGGGATGTCACTAATTTTACTTATTCCCATTGGATTAATTTATGGAGTCATTGGTGACAGAGTAAGTTATAAAAATGAAGCTGTACAAAAAATTGCTCAATCTTGGGCAAATAAACAGACTATAACTACACCTACAATGTCTTTTAGTATTAAAAACGAAAAAAAAGAATATATAACAAAAGAATTAGAATTAAATACATACAATGCAGAAGTTATTATTAAGACAGAAATAAGAAAGAAAGGAATATTTAAAATTCCTGTTTATACAGCAGATATTATCCAAAAAGGTGATTTTATTAATAAATGTTATGATTTAAACGGTAAAAAAATCACAACAAATATTAATATCACAGATTCAAGAGGATTTATTAAAGAACCTACTTTTAAAATAAATAATAGTAAACCAATAAGCGTTCAAGATAACAACTATACTTTTAACTTAAATACAAATTTAAAACAAATTCCTTTTGAAATCACATATAAAATAAGGGGGTTGGATGAGATTAGTATGTTGCTTGGCGGACGTACAAATAATGTGACTATTAGTGGTAATTGGAAAAATCCTGAATTTAAAGGTACATTTTTACCAACTGAAAGAAAAGTTACAAATAAAGATTTTAAAGCTACATGGTCTATCCCTAAAATTGCACTTGCAAGTAATTGTACAGCACAAACGCAACCTAATTTTGAGACTTCTTGTAATTGTAATAATATTGGAGATATTACAGTTTCTTTATTAGTTCCTATTAATAGTTATTCTATGGCTGAGAGGTCGCTAAATTATGCGTTCTTATTACTGAGCCTAACTTTCATCGGATATTTTATATTTGAAATCACATCAAAAGAAAAAAGACAAATCCATCCTTTTCAATATTGTCTTTTAGGCGCAGCCATACTTATTTTCTACTCATTACTGGTTTCTATTTCAGAATTACTAACCTTTAACTTTGCCTATCTGATTTCAGCTATCATGGTTATGGGATTAATATTTGCTTACACATACTATGTAATTACTCGAAAAGAAGGCTTAAAATTTTCTGTTGGCATAACACTGTCGATTGGTTCACTATATGCCTTCTTCTATATATTATTAATGTTGCAAGATATCGCACTTTTTGTTGGTAGCATCGGTTTATTTATCATAATTGCAACTATTATGTACCTGACAAGAAATGTAAGTTGGTATACCCAAAATAACTCTTAATACAAATCTTAATTTAACAAATATAAAACAAAAAACTACGAATTAACATATTTATTTTATTCACTAATAATATTATTTGTGGTAAAATATCCGCATAGGGGTATTTTATGGATATTCGTAAAATTTTATCTATACAAAAAAATATTGATATTCAAAACAATTTGCCGGATGGTGTATTGCTTATCGGAACTGATGCAATAATTCAATGGGCAAATGATGTGGCACATGATTTGTTTAGAGTCGAAGAAGGGCTATTGTCCGCAAAATCATTAAATGACATTTTAGAAAATGGTTACGGCTTAGTTAAAAATTCAGCAAATACCCATAAAGCACTAATCGCTAAATATACTCAAGGAGAAGAATATTTTGAGCTTACGGCAAGAGAAACAGAAGAAGGTTATATCGTTGCACTAAGAGATTCTACTCAAAATTATAAAAGAATTACAAATATCCTTGAAGAACAGGAATCTTCACAAAAAATTAATAGTGATAAGAATTGTTTTTTAGTGAAATTAGCAAATGAATTTAATTCGCCAATACAGTCTATTATTGGTTTTTCTCAAGCAATTATTGATGGGATGGGTGGTAATGTTTCTGATAAGCAAATTAAATATGCTAATATTATTAAGAAAAATTCTTCAGAATTGTTGTATTTCTTCAGCAAATTAGTAGAACTTTCTCAATCGGAAGGGAATTTAATAGACAGAGATATTAAGCATTTTAATATCGCAACACTTCTTGATTTCATTGTAAAAACGAATAAACATATTTATCAGGAAAAGCCTGTAAATATTGAAGTTGAAATTGATGAAAATTTAAAACGTTCAATTTATCAAAAAGAAACAATACTAAAATTAATGATTAACAATTTGTTAGAAACATTGATAAAAGAAATTGAAATCGGAACAATCAATATATCAGTTTCAAATGCTGATGAAGAATTTTTATCTGCAAGAAACATTCCGTTAAAATCTGCAATTCAGCTAACAATGTCCAGTACAAATGTTACTATTTTAGAAACAGAGTTACAAACCTTATTTAATCCGTATGCAGTTGTGGACAGTGCAAACAAAAGAACTATTTCAAGAGCTTTAGCTCTCGGCACGGCATCTAATCTTGCAAAAGAGCTAAACGGTGTAATATGGGCTGAAATTCTTCCTATGAAAGGTTTTGTTTTTAACGTAGTTATTCCAAGAGAGAACGCAAATAATGAGTAAAGTTAGTTTAAAAAATCTTTGCAAGTCTTACGATAAATCAAAAACAATTATAAATAATATAAATTTAGAAATTGCAGATAAAGAATTTATCGTATTAGTAGGAGCTTCCGGATGTGGAAAATCAACTATTCTCAGAATGATTGCAGGTTTAGAAGATATTACCTCAGGTGAAATTATTATTGGGGACAGAGTTGTTAATAATGTGCATCCAAAAGACAGAGATATTGCTTTTGTTTTTCAAAGTTATGCATTATATCCACACATGAGCGTATATGATAATATAGCTTTTGGCTTGAAAATGCGTAAAACAGACAAAAAAATTATTGATGAAAAAGTCAGAGAAGTGGCAGAAGTATTAGATTTAACACAATATTTAGACAGAAAACCAAAACAGTTATCAGGCGGTCAACGTCAGCGTGTTGCGCTTGGACGTGCAATGGTTCGTAATCCAAAAGTGTTTTTAATGGACGAACCGTTGTCTAATTTAGATGCTAAATTGCGTGTTCAGATGCGCTCTGAAATTAAAAAACTACATAAAAGATTAGACACAACTTTCATATATGTAACTCACGATCAAACCGAAGCACTAACTATGGGTGACAGAATTGTTGTTTTAGATAAAGGCGTTATTCAACAGGTTGATACCCCGCAAAATATATATTCACATCCTGCCAATACTTTTGTTGCGGGTTTCATAGGGCAAATGAATTTTATAGATGCTGTTGTTGAAAATAATGGCATAAAATTTGCAGATGTGTTTATTCCGATTTCAGAGGAAATGTTGGCAAAATTCGGCGGAAGAAAAGAGCTGACTTTGGGTATTAGGCCTGAAAATATGACATTTGGCGAACATAAATTCACGGTAGATGTTGAAATAAGTGAAATGTTAGGTAGTGAAAAAATTGCATATTTTGATATTCAGGGACAAAAATGTTCGGCAAAATTAGCACCTGATTATGAAATCGGGCAAACAATTGAATTAGCACTTAATTATGAAAATATTTTATTCTTTGATAAACAATCAGGTAAAAGAATAGATATATAAATGTAACAAATGTTACAAAAAATAATTTTAGTGAAATCAACCAATTCAATATTTCTTTATATTTATAGAGAGGTATTCTTATGAGTGAAGTGCAAAATATTAATAACCTGATTCAGGTTGGTATGACAAAAAATGATTTTATTACCAAGTATAAACAAATGCTTGAGGATATAAAAAATGAACCGGCAAAATCTATTTTTGCAGGAAATTTAAGTGATGATGCAATATCTCGAATGTTTGATTCAATAACGATTGCCAATGATGACGGAGACGATTGCGAAAACGCTCAAATCAGTCAAGCAGACTATGATAAAATTGCAGGTTATGACGGTGATACTTCATCAATATCTGATGAAGATTTAGTGAAGTATTATGAAGATATGCTCCAAAATACACCTATGGTTTCAGGGCCTGTCGATTCTGATACTCCATCTATGACTTATGCACAAGGGTTAGATATTTTATCTGATTTAAAGGGGCTAAAAACACAATCTGCTGAAAATAGAAAAAATGACTTACAAAATGATATAGATGAGCTAATAGAAAAAGATTCTTCAATTTCTGCTGAAACAAAACAGAAATATAAAGATATGCAAAAGGCTTTAAAAGAGCTGAAGTCAGGTCTTGAAGAAAGAAAACGTCAGCTGGAAACAAATAAACGTAATACTCAAATATTAGAGGCAAAAATAGCTTCAAAACGTGCAAAAGCAGATAATATTGAGGATGAAAATGACAAAGCTAACCTTAAAGATGAAATTACAAATTTAAACGATGACTTGGCTGCACATAAGACTGATGCTAAAAACTTGCAGACAGACATAACACATTTCAAATCTGATATTACAAGGTTGACAAAAGATTTAGAAAAAATAATGAAAGAGATAGAAAAGTCGAGTGCTGAAACTGCAAGAAAAATTGCAGAAAAACAGGCAGAAATGGACAGAGTTGATCAAGAATTAGCACAAGATATTGCAAATATTGATGAACAAATGGAAAAAGCACAAAAACAATTAATATTGGAAGCTCAACGAGCAGGTACAGATAGTGCTAATTATGCAAATGCAGGTAATGACGGTCATATCGGAAAGACTGCCTCTCAGGCATTATCAAATGCAGCAGGTGAAATTGGTGTCAGAGAAGCAACAGGGCGCAACGACGGAGCAGCTGTTGCAAAATACAGAGGCGGCGTTGATAATGGTGCTGCTTGGTGCGCAAGCTTTGTTTCTTGGTGTTACAAGGGCAATGATGTATTTGGATATCAAGCATCAGTCAGTGGAATCCAGATGGCTGCACAAAGACAAGGTTTATATTCAGAAAAAGGGACATATACCCCAAAACCGGGTGATGTTATGATTCAAAAGAACGGATGTTCTCACACAGGTATTGTTGAAAGTGTAGATCCTGATGGTACTATCCATACAATTGAAGGTAACGCAAGCAACCAAGTTAAACGTGTAACTTATAGACCCGGCTCTAAAGGATACAACCATATCTCAGGTTTTGTCCGAATGTCAGAACGTGGTTAAAATTCTTAATTTTGCGTACTTAGTTCATGCAGATAGTTTTTCACACCATCTGTTATTATAAGGTCAGGTTCTGACATACAAAAGGAATCCAATGTTATCATGCCTGCACGTTTCTGACCTGTGTATACATACAACAAACCAACCATAATTTTATTTAACGGATTTTTGTTGTTTTTATATTCTGAGATTTTTTGTTTCGCTTTTCCTAATTTTGTATAACAATTTGCAAGATTTTTATAATATTCAAAATTTAAGCCATAGAGTTTTATTGCTCTTTCAAAACAATCTTGTGCCTGTTCTGCAAATCCTAATTCCATATAAGCACGCCCAAGATTGTTATAGGCAACGGCTGTAGATTGGCTATTTGGATTTAAACTTATTGAGATTTTAAATTCTTGAGCTGCAGCATAATAACAATGTTCTTGCAAATATCTTAAACCGATGGCATTGTGTATAACTGCGTTTTTAGTCGCATCTATCTGGTACGAGCCGGATACTATTGGTTTTGGCTTTGCATATCCGCTTGTTATCAGTGAGGTAAATAATAAAAATATTATAAATGTTTTTTTCATAAAATATTTATTTCTAAGCCTTCTTTTGCCATGATTGCGTCATCTTTGCCGTATGCTTTATTCAGTTCGTTTAATTTTTTATCGTCATAGGCAGGATCAAAATGGAAATATATAAGTTGTTCTGCGCCGATTTGTTTTTTTGCATCAAGTGCCATATCGTATGTTGAATGTCCAAAACCCTGTTTTGGAGTGTATAAACTTAAATAATCCTCAGTTGTGTATTGAGCATCATGGATTAAAACATTACAATTTCTTGCAAATTTGATTAGTTTTTTATCACCGCCTGCATAGCTTTCTTTGTCCGATGCGTATACAAGAGATTTTCCTTTATATGTAATTTTATAAACATAAACACCACTTTGAGGATGTGCAAAAGACTTGTAACAAGAAATTACTACATCATCTTCTCTGCATTCTGATGAGTAGAAATCATATACCCTTGTTACAATAGGTGCTTCTCCGTGTCTTAAAATAATATAATTTGTTTCATTCAAATCACGAATTTTAAGTTCCGCTGCAATATCGCCCAAATCAAGCGGAAAAGTCTTTGTAAATAATAATTTTGACAACTCTGTTTCAAGTTTTTCATCCTGTGCAACTCCGCCAAAAATATTCAGTTTTGTCGATGCCAAATGCATAGGTTTAAAAAACGGAATCCCAATTATGTGATCCTGATGAATATGACTTATCAAAATTGTTGCTTCAACAGGAGTACGTTCTGTAATTGTATTACCTGATTCTATATATTTTGTCATAAGCTCGTTTCCAAGCTCTATTAAGCCCGTACCTGCATCCAGTATAATAAGATGACCGCCAACATTAACTTCTACGCATGATGTATTACCACCATATTCTAAAAAGTCTTTATTAGCAACAGGATAACTCCCCCTAACACCTCTAAATTTTATACTAAATTCGCTCATGACACTTCCTTAATATATTATTACTCTATAATGATTATAACGTATTTTTCAAACTTACTCAATAATATAAATAGTGGATAGCTAATTATCAAATCAATTAAAAAATTTTATCAGGGTTAAGTATATTATTCGGATCAAATATTTCTTTCATTTTTTTCATATATTCCAATGCCAACGGAGATACGGCTTTTGACAAAAATTCTTTCTTTTCCAGACCAATTCCGTGCTCCGCAGACAAAGTTCCGCCTAAATTTAAGGTTAACTCATAAAATTCTTTTTTAGCATTTTCATAATTCATAACTTCCTGTGAATTATTCAAATCCAAAGCTATTTGCGGATGAATGTTACCATCACCTATATGACCTACAATTGAAACAATTAGTCCGTATTTTTCACATATTTCGCCTATTCCACATACTAATTGAGAAATATTTTCCCTTGGTACAATCATATCATTCGTAACAACATCAGGTTTCAACTTCGCAGTTGCACCAAAAGAAGCTCTTCTTGCTGTCCATAAGTTCTCTTGTTCTTCTTTTGAATGAGAAATAATAATCTCAGAAGCACCTGATAAAGATAATACAGATTGAAGACGACTAACCTGATCGTCCATTGAAGATTCAAATCCATCTATTTCAATTATTAAGGCTGCTTCTTTTTCTGTTAATAAACCAACTTTATAAAACTTTTCGACAGTGATAAGTGTATTTTTATTCATAAAATCAATTGTTGAAGGATAAACATTTTTATCTATCATATTTGTGACAGAATTTGTTGCATCTTCAACATTATCAAAATATGCCATAACAACTCTTGTTGTTTCAGGTTTAGGAATAAGCTTCAAAGTGGCTTCAACCACTATTCCTAACGTACCTTCACTTCCGATAAACAATTGTTCTAAATGATAACCTGTTGCATTTTTAATAGTATTTACACCTGTTTCTAAAAGTGAACCGTCAGCCAATACTACCTTTAAACCAAGAACATAATCTTTTGTAGTCCCATATTTAAAAGTCTTTGGTCCTCCTGCCGATTGCGCAATTGCACCACCTATTGTAGATACTCTTAAATTTGACGGATCAGGCGGGAAAAATAAACCCGATTTATCAACTTCTTTTTGCAAATTCCCAACAACCACCCCCGGTTGAACAACCGCAGTCATATTAGTTTTACTAATCTTGAGAATTTTATTCATTTTTGTAAAATTTATTATTATTCCGCCTCTGACAGGAATACACGCACCGACAAGATTAGTCCCTGCTCCACGAGCTACTACGGGAATTTTATGAGAGTTTGCATAAGACATTATCCCCTGAACTTCTTCTATTGTTTCAGGGAAAACAACAACATCAGGCAAAACATCAGATGATATATCATTTGTCCCATCTTGCGCATACACATAACACTCCTCTTTGGAAGTTAAAATATTCTTTTGAGATACTATATTCCCCAATTCTGATTTAATTTTTTCTTTTGTAATCATACTACTATATTTCTTCACGTGTGATACTTGAATATTTTATAACATAAAAACTTTTTTACCAACTAAAACAAACAAATTTTAGAAAATATTAATCTGTTTTTTAACACTCTAATCTTCGTTTACAAAAGCTGTAAGTTTTTCAAGACTTTTACTTAGTTTTTCAATCTTCGCATCTATATCGTCAATCTTACTTGCTAAAACATTAACATCACTCTTGGCTGTCAATTCTAATACCGTTGTTAATTTTTCATCTAACTTACTCAGCTTTTCTTCCTGTTTTTCAATTAGAACACTTTGTTCTGCCAATCTGGTGTTTAGTGTTACTAACTCTTGAGAATAATCAACTTGTTGAGGTAATTCTATACCCTCTAGCATCTCTTTTACGGAAGAAATTACAGAATCAGAGCTTTCTACAATCGATGCCTTAGCCCCTGTAATCAATAATTTTATTTCATCAATAGAGTTTAATTTTGATTGATTTTCATAAATATTAGTAATCGTTTCACCTGCATTATCAACCCATTCTGCAAGCATTATCAATGATTGATTAATTATACTGTTATAATTATTACTTTCAGAGAGTGCAACCTTCACTGCGGTCATACTTTCTTCTAATGAACTAAATTTGTTATTATTTGCGATACTCTTTATCTGATTATCAATTTCCTCTGAAAGAATTTTAAATTCATTAAGAGCACCTTCTATCATATTGTAAGAATTATCAGAAGTTAATAATAATTTATTAACTCTTGTACTAATACTTGTGACATCTTCTTTAATCTTTGACATTGTATCAGAGATATCACATTCATCAATTTTATTCATCTGTTGTTTCATGGAATCTACCATTACAACAATGCTATTCAACTCTTCAACAAACTCATCAGAATTAACTGATACACCATTTTGAGTTAAATCATTCAGATAAATTCTGATTTTAGCCACATCAGACTCAATATCCTGCATACTGTATGTATAATCAGTTTCTTCATCACCCGATTGCAATATCGAAATATTTTTCTTTATATCAACCAACATATCTTTAATATTATTTCTGTCAGGTTCGGAAGATTCCATTATACTTTTAGTACATTCTCTTACAATATCACCTAATTCTTCACTTTGAGCCTTTATCAGATTGGCATTAGAATGCATTTCTTCAATATTATTTTTGATATTTGATAAAGCTTCTACAGAAGTATCTTTTATATCAGACAAAGTTTCTTCTATAGAAACATTTTTAGAACCTAATCTTTTGGTTGTATCTTTTACCAGCTCAGCAATATCAACGCATTTACCTCGTAAATCTTCTAATTCTATTTGAATATTGTTATAACCGGAATTATTCAGTTCTGTAACAGATGTCAAATCATCAATCTTTTCGGAAAAAATTTCAAAATAATTTTTTCGTTGTTTTTCCTGAGTTTCATCATCCATCAAAAATTCTGAAACATGGCCCAACATTGACATAATCGAATTATACACATCTTTTCTAAAAGATTGAGTCGCTTTGTTTAACTCATCTCTATTTTGAGAAGTCTGCAATGTATAGGAGTATTCTTCAACAATTCTATTGATATTTGATTGCAGAGTACGTTTCAAATCACCGATTGCAGGCAAGTCTTTCAATTGAGAAAATTTTTCTAATTTATTAAATATCTCCAGTTCTTCAACAAGATGGTTTAATTTTGAAATTCTTTGTTCTGTATTAGCATTTAAGTTATAAATGCCCGTTTTTAACATTTCGAAATGTTCCGCAACTTCTTTCATATCAACTTGCGGTTCCGCATCTTTTTCTGAAACAGCAAATGTTCCACCTTTTTCAATAGCATCCTGTATTCTTGAAAATATATCAATAACGCTTCTTCTTAAATTATCAGTTGTTTTTTCAACAGTAGTGCCGAGAACTGTAAGGTCATCAGAAATGTGCTGAACAGCATCGTTAGAGACGGCTTGAACGGATTTCTCAAGATACTCAACACATTCTTTCATATTTTCATTAACACCTGCAACATCTTTTCTTAATGCTTCAGATGACATCATAGACTGATTATATATTGTTTCAGATGTATCTCTGAATGTTGCAGATAAATTCTTTTCTATTGCACAGGTAAGATTTTTAACCACCTCTTGATCAATACCTGCATTATTTGTTAAGATTTCCAAACGATTAACTTTTTCAGTTAATTTCGCCACAAGCTCCTTTAATTCTTTATTAAAGACATCATCAACATTTTGATTCATCTTTGCCAATTCTTTTTTGACCTCAAGAATATTTGTTTGCAAAATAGTATACTCATCCGATGGCTTAGAGGACTCATTATTAATATTTGATAATGCTGTTAAAATATTATCCACATTTTGAAGAAGTGAATAAAATTGGTTATTACAATCTTCACTGGTCATCATTTCGCTTTTCGTTTCAGACAAAAGCGATTTCACTTCATCAAATTTATTATTTAAGCTCTCAAGATTTTCTAATTCTGTCATATCAACCATATCCCACAAATAAGTCCACTTTATCAATTACATTCTACCATAAATCTCATAAATAGCCACAGTGTTAAGGTTTTTTAAGAACACTAAAGTATTAAGACATGTTACAACATGCCTGCATGTTGAAATTGAACAATTTATTTAAACTTTATATCTATAGAGAGCAAATATAAAATAAGGATTATTATGTCACTAACAATAGATGATGACAGATTAAGACGCAGGCTTGAAGAAAATGAGCTGGGCGGACAATACGGAATGAATCCTATGCAAGGACCACAAGGTCCGCAAGCACCGCAGCAAAATGGTGGTGTTACAGAAAGCGGCATTCCTGTATCTGTTGTTGATGATGCCAAAAATACAGATGTATTTTCTGCTGCAAATAGAGCACAAGGTACAGATGGCAGCGGAGCTGCATCCACATTCAATCCTAGAGTTGGTGATAATGGCGGTTCAAATATTCAAATGGACGGTGTTCAAAATCAACCAACCGGAGAAATAACCGTTCAGCCTCCAAATACTTCAGGAACACAACAATTATCTTCTGCGCTGACAGGTGCAGAAAAGAATGACGGTTCAGATCCTCAAGGTGGAGCAACTGACGATCAAAAACATCAAAATTACCAATTTAGCCAAGAAGGCAACTTAACAAGTATAGCATATTCAGGTAACGGAGAAGGCACCACTCCTTTGAGTGGTAGTGCCTTAGACGGTCTGAATGCACGTTTAGGTATAACAGCCTCCGGCGATAGCGGAGCAGGCGCTGTTGGCGGCACAAGCGGAACAAACGAAACCGGCGGAGCAAGTATGATTGGCGGTACTAATGGTACTGTTGAAACTAACGGCACAGGCGGAGCAGGTATGATTAGCGGCACAGAAGGTACTGAGGGCACAGAAGGCACAGAAGGCACAGAAGGCACAGAAGGTACTGAGGGCACTGAAGGTGCTGAAGGTGCTGAAGGCACCAACGGTTCAGAAGGTACTGAAGGTACCGACGGTACTAATGGCACTGACGGAAATGTTAATGGCAGCGGTAATGAAGAAGATGAAAATGATTCTGCAAATGGAAATGTCGATGATGGAAATAAACCGGTAGAAACTGCTGAGGATGAAGCAAAACGACTTGCTGAACAAAAACAGCAAGAAGAACTCAAACAGCAAGAACAACAACGGGCTGAAGAAGAAGAAAGACAACGACGACTCGCAGCCTAACTGAATTTCATCAAACGATTATATTCATTAATCAAAATCTGCTTCCCTGGAGAAATATCTATAATTTCCCAAGGAAGTTTTGATTTTTCAATATCATAATTTTCCAAAACAAATTTATCGGTGTCGATATTATATTTTTTTGCAGCTGAACGATAAGCACCAAGTTTCCCGCCTTGTTTATACACTTCAATTAAATAATCCGTTAAACTGTCATCCCCTCTTGATAACAATGTTTGATAGTAATCCCATTTTGGGCTCGAAAATTTAGCATTTATCCCGTTTTTATGGAACTCTTTTTGAAGATATTGTATCTTTTTCTCTATAGATTTTGTATCCTCTCTTCCTATCCATTGAAACGGAGTGTGTGGTTTTGGAACAAATGTTGAAAAAGAAAAAGTTATATCAAAACCCTTAAATTCACTTTTCAAATCTTTTCCCAACCTTATAAATTCTCTTATATCTTCTTCTCTTTCGGTAGGAAGCCCTATCATTGCATATATTTTTATTCCTTTTAATCCGTTTTCTTTTGAAACTCTTACTGCATTAAATATTTGCTCCTCTGTAATATTTTTATTAATTACTTTTCTTAATCTTTCAGTAGCTGCCTCAATTGCTATCGTAATATTCTTTTGACCTGCGGCAACTAATGTTTTTACTATTTTGGATGTTAAAGTATTTGCTCTCATTGAAGAAATACTCATTTCTATTTTTTGTCCGCTTTGTATCTTGTTATATATATAGTCACAGATATCTTCAAATTTTGGATGAGCACTCACTAGCGCACCTAATAGCGCAATCTTATTAGTATGTTTCAAACCAAATTCAATCGTATCTATAATCGTCTGATAATCAACAAATCTTGCGGGCAAATTCAAATATGAAGCAATGCAAAAACCGCATCTGTTATAACAACCTCGAGATGTCTCCATAATAAATGTATTAGAGAAAAAACTTTCATCACTAAGAATGGGAGTATAAATACAATCACTCAGGGATGAATGAGATTTTTTTACAGGATTATCAAAATTATGTATAGTTGGAACGTATACCCCTTCTATCCTTGATATTTTTTGTAATATGTTTGACTTTGAACAACCTTTATTTTTCCGACAAAGTTCAATAATATCTCTATTTGCACCCTCTCCATCGCCAACAAATATAAAATCAAAAAAATCTTTATACGGAAGTGGATTTGCTGTCAAAACAGGGCCTCCTGCAAAAATAATCGGATGATTTTCATCTCTGTCTTTTGATTTTAACGGAATATTATACTTTTCCATAATCTTAAAAACATTTATAAAATCCATATCAAAGGATAATGAAAAACCTATTGCATCAACTTCATCAACCCTTTTCACGGTTTTTTCCGTATCAGTAGAAATCATCTCAACAAAAACATTTTCAAGTTCATCTATTTCTTTATATATCCACAAATACCCTAAAGATGATAACGAAAAAGAACGACACTCAGGAAACGCAAACCATACGTTATAATCAGCATTTTTACTAATATTTCTATCGTATAAATATATCTCTGACATTAGCTCTCTCTATTTATAGGTTTAATATACAACTCATCAAGCAAAACGCATATTGTTGCAGCGATTGCAGGCGCAAATATAACTCCTACAGCACCCAAGAATTTTGCCGTTACAAATATTGAAAAGAATATAATTAAAGGATGCAAATCTAAAAATTTGCCAAAAACGTAAGGTCTGACAAAATTATTTTCTATCCATTGCGCCAACAGGAAGAATAATATAACCAACCCTAAAATCACAGGTCCATAATGATAACACATTATTATACAAATAATCAGCGCAATACTAGGACCAACAACAGGAATTAAGTCTAATACCGCCGACAAAAAACCCAACAAAACTGCACAATCAATATGCATAACTAATAACGGAATCATAACACACAAACCAACACCACTTATTGCAACAATTTGCGCAACAATATAATTACCGATTTTTTCAGATATTGTAGTTACGATGGTATCTGCTTTTTTCTTAATATGCGCAGGAAAAAGCAGCATAAAACCCTTTCTGATAGTATCTTTGTCCACCATAAAATAATATGTAATCACACACATTGCCAATAAATAAATCACCCCTGAAGCAAGCCCCAGTGTTGCATTTATTGATTGATTAACAAGTTCTGTCGTAAATTTTGATACAGGCTCAACAAAAGATGGAATATCAATCATAGAAACAAGACTTTGACCTAAAATTTGTTTCGTAAGTATAAAACTTTTAATGGAAGAAAATTGCTGCGGGAATGCAACAAATAAAAGTTCAATTTGTTTAACCGCAATAATCAATAACGGTAAGATTATAGCAAAAATAACCAGTATAACGCCGCCCATAACAATACTTGCAGCAGTTGCCCTGTTCATTTTTTCACTAAACTTATCTACAAGCGGATTTAATGAACACGCAAACACATAAGCAGCAAAAAACAACATTACGGTTGTTGTTATCTGAGAAAAGAATTTTATCAGTATAATAACCATTATCAAGAATATAATATTCTTCGTTGTAATGCTGTGTTTAAACATATTAAAACCTCATTTTGTTATCCGCTTATCAGCTATGATATCAAAAAGAGGCTTTAAAATAAATAGTTTAATAGTTTATTTATGAAGCTAATTCCGTAACGCCTCCGTCCTCTTGCGGAGATAAAGCAGGTAAAACAACATTATTCACAAACATAATAAGTTGTTCCTGATTTAAAGCATAACCTGTTGCTTTATCCGTAACATGAAGATTAAATTTACCCGTACTTAAATTAGGCATCCCCAAAACTATAAAATCAGGATATTTATCTTGATTCAATCTGATTGTACGCAGCGACATCCCCGGCACTTCTACATGTTGTCCGTTAACAGATATTTCAAGTGCACCAACATCACTTTTTGCCGCTGTAACAACTGTGTTTGCATTAGCCGATACTCTGTCCTGTAAAACTTCAGGTGCTATAGATCTACCTGTAAATCTAAATCTGTCTTCTGACTGAGGATCAACCTTATCATACATCGGGTTTGCATCAGAAGCTTCTAACCAAGCAATTGTATGCATATTAGGATTTACATAAATAGATGGAGCTTGTTCAGAACTTATCGGTTGCGCAACAGTCTGAGATTCATCTACTACCTGATTTTCAACCACATCGGGATCTTGTGTAGCTGCAATATTACCCTGCATCTGTTGTTGTCTTGTCAATTCTGATGTTACTGCTCCCGGCATATTAAATCCTCTTATTTATCTCTTATACTTATATAAAGTCCATGAGTATATACAAAATTGCCATATTAGTATATACATTATTTACAAAACTTTACATGTATTCAAGGGAGTTAAATTATTTTACTAAATGTTATAAATTCAAATATAACAACATTTTATAGCTTTTAATCTTATAGATACGAACATAAAGTTCATAGAAATATCTGCTGTTTTAAAATTTAAAAATATAAAATGTTATATACTTTTTATATATGGGTACATGGAATATGTAACTAATCTAATCTCTTTTCTTTATTTTCTCCTCCACTATTAAAAAGCGTGAGTATGTGCCGTATCAATAAATAGATCGGCATTTTTATTTTATGGGGGGGGGGTAAATGTAGGGGTAAATGTAATGGGTAAATGGGTAAAAGTATGGGGCAAATAATGTTATTTGTTATATTAGGTAGTTTATGTTAGAGTCATATTATGAAATGTGGTTTTGTGGCAATTATAGGACGACCAAATGTTGGAAAATCTACTCTATTAAATCAAATATTAGAGCAGAAGATTGTTATTGCAACAAACAAAGCACAAACCACAAGAAAACGTATCAAAGGTATCTTTACTGAAAACGATACACAAATAATTTTTGTAGATACCCCGGGAATGCATAAACCACTTAATAAATTAGGCGAATTTTTATTGGACGAGGCTAAAATATCCGTACCCGACGCAGATGTTGTACTATTCTTAGTTGATGTTTCTACTCCAGCGGGAAAAGGCGACAAATGGATTGTTGAAAATGTACTAAAAAATATCAATTCACCGGTTATTATGGTGCTTAACAAAACTGATAAAGCATCGCCTAAAAAGATTGATGAAAATATTATCTCATACAGAGAATTGTATCCTGATTTTGCACAAATAATCAGGATATCTGCTAAAACAGGTAAAAATAAAGCAAAATTAGTTGAAGCAACAAAAGAATACTTGCCACAAGGCGAATTTTTATATCCGGAAGATGTTGTGACAGAAGAAAACCTGCGCTCAATTGTAGAAGAAATTGTCAGAGAAAAAATTTTAATAAACACTTCTGATGAAATACCTCATTCGGTTGCTGTAAAAGTAGACGAATACAAAGAAGAGCCTGATATTGATAAGATAAGAGCAACAATATATTGTGAAACAAAGAGCCAAAAAGGAATTCTCATTGGCAAAGGCGGAAATCTCTTAAAAACAATCGGAACTCAGGCAAGACAGG
>OMPX01000218.1 GCA_900313115.1 uncultured bacterium | reverse complement strand
AAAGCCTTAGTAGTGTGTTCTGCGAATTTTTACTGTGCACTCTTAAGTTTATGTGTAGGGAGTATGAAGGGTTCATGTTTAGAGTTTTTTCTTTTATTTACGACATATTAGCAACAATATGTTTTATACTATTTTATCCACTTGTTGCTATTTCAAGGTTACACACAGGAAAAGATAGCGGAACAAGAAAAATAAAATTAGGTATATTCAAAAAACCTGACTTGAAAGATAGTGTTATTATGTTTCACGCTGTATCGGTTGGTGAAGTTTTATCATTGGAAAAACTTTTGAAAAAAGCAAAAGAATCTTTTCCAGAGTCATCAATAGTTTTAACAACAGGGACTAAAACAGGACAAGAACTTGCTTATAAGAAATATTCAGAAATGTTAGATTTTATAACTTATTTCCCGTTTGATTTCCCATTTGCCGTAAAAAACTTTTTAAATAGAATAAATCCCAATATTGTTATAATCGCAGAAACAGAGCTTTGGCCAAATTTTGCTATGCACTGTAAAAAAAGAAGTATTCCGCTTTTAATTATCAAT
Organism: uncultured bacterium; assembly: GCA_900313115.1. Classification (GTDB taxonomy): domain Bacteria; phylum Cyanobacteriota; class Vampirovibrionia; order Gastranaerophilales; family Gastranaerophilaceae; genus UBA2883. The sequence goes on along the minus strand of OMPX01000218.1, from coordinate 7,774 downwards.
GGAAGAATTTCTGATTCATCATACGGCTCATACAGATTGCTTAAACCATTTTTTGCACCTGTCTTAAATCTATACACAAACATCTACACACAAAGTGATTTAGATAACGAAAGATTTATTTCATTAGGAAACAATCCTGAAAACACGCAAGTTATGGCAAATCTCAAATTTGACATTGAAAAAGTTGAATCGGATATTGATTTAAAAAGCGGTAAAAACAAAACATTAATTGCAGGAAGCACTCACTCAGGTGAAAATGAGATTATACTTGACGTTTATAATAATTTAAAACAAACACATTCTGATCTAAAACTTATAATAGCTCCAAGACATATGGAACGTATTCCTGAAATAGAACAGATTTTAAAGAAGTACGATTTTAAAACGGGATACCGTTCAAAATCAGACACTTTTGAAAATAACGATATTATAATCCTTGATACATTCGGAGAACTCAAAAAGAGTTACGCAATATGTGATATCGCATTTATTGGAGGAAGTTTTAACAAAACGGGAGGTCATAATCCGCTTGAAGCTGCAATATATAATGTTCCAACTATAACAGGTCCGAATATTAAAAATTTCAGAGATATATATGGAATCTTAATAAGAGCCAATGCATCAAAATTGGTCAAAACAAAGCAAGAATTAAACAATTTACTGGAAGATTTATTATCAGATACTAATAAATTAAACGAAATGACAAATGCCTGCAAAAGCGTTTTTGACAAGCAACGAGGTGCAATAGATTTCGTTATTAATAAAATAAAACAGTTTTTATCTGAGTAAGTTTAACAATACTCTAACAGCTTTTTTATACCATGGAGAGGTTTTATTGCCGTTTAGTTTAACAGATTCTATTTTATAATCTTCAGGTTGTGTTGCCCTTGTATATTTCACATCAGGTTTCCCAAACAGCATAACGTACGATACTTTGTATCCGTCAGGGACACCAATGTAATCACTCATATCAGGCATAAATTTAAAGCAAGCATCAGCAAACCCGCACCAAAGAGTACCTACCCCCATTGATTGAGCATACAATTCAAAATATGAAAGTGCAATCATCGGGTCAACACCGACACAAGGAGCTTTTATCGGGGTAGAAACAATAACCATGTGAGGTGCTTCTCTAAATATTACATCCTCTCCACCAATAATCGCATCTTTATAAATTGCAAATTTACCGAGTGGAGTATTTTTCATAAAAGGTTTAGATAACAAATTGATAAGTCGGGTATTGATTTTATTACGAATATCACCCATAACTTCAATATCATCCACAAAAGCAAAATGCATATTGTGGAAATTACACCCTGTTGGTGTCCACTTTAACATATCTTTTAATTTGTTCATACGCTCTGCATCAAGATTTTCTTGTTTGAAAGAACGAATACTTCTTCTTGATTTGATTAAATTAAGTAAATCATCAGGATTTATATTTAAATCATTTAGATTAAAAGATTCATCAGGATTCTTTCCCCATATACTTAATGCTCCTGTTGGGCAAACTGCAAGACAATGCTGACATTTTAAACAATAACCTTCATAATTTTCTTTAAATTTCGGAACATTTGTTTCAGAATCTTGTTCAAGACACTTTGTAAGGCAATCTTTAACACATAGCCCGCATTTTACACATTTTTCTTCATTTATTTTAAATTCAGGATAATTCATATCTACTCCTTTTAATCAAATTTTCTAAAACTCCACAAATCACGTTCAAATAAAGCTAATATCGGAATCAATTCAAGTCTGCCAATTAGCATATCTATCATTATAATTATCTTAGATAACGGGTGCAAGGTTTCATACCCGCCCATTGGACCAATTATATTACCAAATCCAGGACCGATATTACCAATTGCAGTAATACTGCCTGATATACCGATTGTTATATTTTGCTCCAGTATTGAAATAATAATAATAGATACAGCAATTAGTGTTATAAAAAACGATACAAACATAACCATTTGAGCTAAAACATCACGAACGATTATTGTATCATCCATTTTAACATTTAAAACAGCATTTGGATGAAGTATTTTTTTTACTTCATTTTTCATAATTTTTCCAATCAAAACCCATCTTGCTATTTTTATACCGCCAGATGCTGAACTTGCGCATCCTCCTGTAAACATTGCAATAAACAATAACACTTTTGTTGTAAAATGCCACTGTGAATAATCAGCACTAACACTTCCTGTTGAGGTCATTATTGATATTACTTGATACATAGAATGAGTAATTGCATCAAAAATATTGTAATGATCATTTAGTATAAGAGAACCGCAAACTAACGCAGAAATTCCTAAAAATATAAATAAATATGCTCTAAATTCCTCATTTTTAAATAAAACTCTAATATCAAAACTTGAAATTGCTTTAAACTGAAGATTAAAACTTGCTCCGGACAAGAAGATAAACACAAGTACAATCCAAGTAATATACATAGAATTGTAACCCATAATACTTTCTCCGTTAGGACTAAATCCGCCTGCCGAAAGTGTGGAGAAACTGTTACATACTGCATCAAATAAAGGCATTCCTGCTATTTTAAGCAATATTACTTCAATAATAGTCAATGCAGTATATATTTTCCATAAAGATGATGCAGTGCTTCTTATTCTCGGGGTAAACTTTTCTTCCGTTGGTCCTGTTGTTTCTGCAAAAAACATTTGTCGCCCTGCGACAGCAAATTGTGGTAAAATCGCAATAAACAGTACGATAATTCCCATACCGCCAAACCACTGCGTGAGAGAACGCCAAAAGAATACAGCCTTTGGATAATCCATATTTGCATTTATAGCAGCACCTGTAGTTGTAATACCTGACATTGATTCAAATAATGCATCTATAATCGATATATCAAACATTACGTATGGGATTGCTGCTATTATACAAGCAAATATCCAAGCAGAAACTACTATAAACAAACATTCACTTTTTTTTATGTCATTTAAGTTTTCTATATTTGAAGAACTGTGATAGAGTCTGAATAATAAGCTTAGGCAGAAAGAAATTGCTGATGTGACAACAAACGGAATCGCCGAGTCATATTGTTTGTATAATAATGAAATAATTACGGGAAACAATACAACTAAAGCCAAAAACTTTAGTATTATTTCGTATGCGTAAGCTAAATATACTTTTCTCATTTTATGATTATAGCATAAATCTTTATTTTGTTATTGAAATAAAGATTAGTTATTTAATTTTCAAAAATCAACAAATCAAAAAATATTAATTTTTGTAACAAAAAAGAAAAAAATATTAAAGTTTTTGGGAAATATTGCCGTAGATAAAAATACAGATAAGGGGTACGGATATGTCAATAAATGTTATAAACGGTATAAATAACGCTCAATACGGAATGATTCAAGCAGATCCTATCAAACCTGAAACCCGTCAAAAACTAAAAGAATTAGGTATTGACGAAAAATCTGTAAAAAATGAAACTCAAGCTCAAAACAAAATTAATGAAAAAGAAGAGCAAATGAGAAAAGAGATTCAAGAAAGAATCCAAGCTCAAGCATCAAGTGATAGTCAAGCAGCACAAGCTGGAACACAAAATCAACAACCGCAACAAGTTCAAGGAATTGATAAAACTGATAAAGTTGATGGTATTAATCAATCACAACAAATTCAACAACCTCAAGGAATTGAACAACAACACGCTATTCATAATCAACAACAAGGCGATGAACAAGCAAAAGCATTCGCAGGTTCTCACGCACAACAAGCTCAACAAGGGCAGCCTTTCGCACAAGGTCAAGAACTCGTTGCTATGTACAACAAGTTTAAACTAGGTTTAATTTAGACTTTTCATAATTTTCTCCTATATACTAAAATAAGCACTTAGCCGGATGGTAAGTGCTTTTTTTTATAGTCCCTTAAAACTACATTGATTTATTCAAAAAAAATTTATATAATAATAACGTAGTACTACGGAGCAACTTAATGTTCAACTTTTTAAACAATTTTTTCTTAGCTGCAGAACAACACAATGTTGAAAGTTCAAATCAAAGTGATGACGGCAATCATCAAAAAGAAAGAGAACAAAAGAAAAAAGAAGAAAAAAAATATTTAGAAAAAGAGGAAGCTGATGAAGTAAGAATTGGCGGTCGTCCTGAATTAACTGAAGAAGAAGTTATGGCAATGACCGTTGATTATATTAATAAGCTTAAAGCTTCAAACTCAGACAGAGAAAAAGTTGTTGCAAAATTAGATAAATTTCTTGAAAATTTCAATGTGAAAAGATTTATGAAAAATAATCCGCATATGACACATCCTGATTTTTATATGGTCATATTTAATGAAACAGACAGTATTGTAAATTAGTGTATTATGGAGATATCCTGTGAATAAAATTATTCAAAAAAGAGTTAACGGTCTAAAAGGAGAAATAACAATCCCTTCAGATAAGTCTATTTCACACCGTTCGATAATGTTTTCATCGTTAGCAAAAGGACGCAGTGTTATACACAATTTTTCAAATGGTGCTGATTGCCGTTCAACAAAGAAATTATTTGAACAGTTGGGGATAGAAATTACTCAAACTGGTGAAAAAAGCTATGAAGTATTTTCAAATGGGCATTTTAACACACCAATATCCGATTTGGACTGCGGAAACTCAGGGACAACAATGAGACTTTGCTTAGGGATTCTTGCATCACAAAATTTTGATTCAGTTTTGTTTGGGGATGAAAGTCTTTCAAAAAGACCAATGAAAAGAGTTATAACACCATTAGAGTTAATGGGAGCAAAAATTGAGTCTAATGAATATAAAGCTCCATTGCACATTTACGGAAGAGAATTACACGGGATTGAATACAATTCTCCGATTGCATCTGCGCAGGTAAAATCATGCATATTACTTGCAGGACTAAACGCAACAGGCAAAACAACTGTAATTGAGCCTTACACATCGAGAAATCACACCGAATTGATGCTAAAATATATGGGAGCAAATATCACATGGGACAACAATTCTGTATCAATAGAAAAATCTTCTCTTGAGCCAAAAGTTATAAACATTGCAGGTGATATTTCATCGGCTGCATATTTTATTGTTGGCGCTCTGATTGTTCCAAATTCAGAAATAATAATAAAAAATGTTGGTTTAAACCCGACAAGAACAGGCATCCTAGATGTTGTACAAAGAATGGGGGGTAATTTAGAAATACTCTCTCAAGAAGAAATCTCAGGAGAGCTTGTGGGCGATATAAAAATTTCGTACTCTGAATTAAAAGGATGCACAATCTCCGGCGAAGATATCCCGAGATTGATTGATGAATTGCCTGTAATTGCACTATTAGCAACTCAAGCTGAAGGGCAAACAATAGTTTCTAACGCTGAAGATTTAAGAAAAAAAGAATCAGACAGAATAACAACTATAGTTAATGGTTTAAAATCACTCGGGGCTGAAATAGAAGAAAAAGAGGACGGTTTTATTATAAATGGGAAAACTGAATTACTCGGAGATAAAACTTTAGAAGTTTTCCACGACCATCGATTAGCAATGACATATTATACAGCCGGACTTATCTGTAAAAAAGATATTATGATTAACGGATTTGAATGGATTAACATTTCATTCCCTGAATTTGAAGAATTATTTAATAATTTATAAAAACCAAAAAGCATATCCTTCTTGGATATGCTTTTTTTTTCGTAATTGATTTAGATGTTTAAAATAATCCATGCAAAATCATGTTACTTGCTGCCATCATGTTCATCTGGTTTGTAAGAACCTGTGATTGATCAACTTTTGACAGTTGCTTTCCGTTGTGGAAATTTTTAATAACATCAGTAACAGTTTTTGGTTTGGTGGCAACAGTTTCTGCCGGTTTAGCCACTTCATTTGTTTGTTGAGGTTTTACTTCTTCAACATATTTTACAGGGGCAACCTTGGCATCTTGCATTTGAGATTCCAATTGCATTCTCTGTGTCATGGCAGAAATGTCAGTGATTTGATTATTTTTAACATCGGTCTCAACCTGATTTAATTTTTCCCTACAGTTATTAGTTTCCGCCTGTTGTACAACAGTAGGAGCCATTGATATCTGCGGTCTAAAAGAGACACTTGTTACCATTACCTAGTCCTTTCATTCACACACTTTTTACAAAACTTGTAAAAATAAAAATTTGCCTAAAATAAGGCAAATTTTTACAAACCTTAATGAGTTTTATATATTTAAAACTAACCTTCAGCGAGTTTATCTCTAACAAGTTTTTCAATTTCAGCTAATAAATCAGGGTTTGCATCTAAAAATTCTTTTGATTTTTCTCTGCCTTGACCTAATTTTGAATCATTATAGCTGAACCATGCACCTGCTTTATTAACAATACCAAGATTAACTGCAACATCGAGGATATTACCTGTTTTAGAAATACCTTTGCCAAAAATAATATCAAACTCAGCAGTTCTGAAAGGAGGCGCAACCTTATTCTTCAGAACTCTTACTCTTACATGGTTACCAACATCTTCACCATCACCTTTTAGAGTTTCTGTGCGTTTTATTTCCATTCTGACAGATGCATAATATTTAAGAGCATTACCACCTGTAGTAGTTTCAGGGTTACCATACATAACACCGATTTTTTGTCTTAATTGGTTAATAAAAATAACAGTAGTGTTTGTTTTGCCGATTACACCAGTCAATTTTCTTAATGCCTTAGACATTAAACGAGCTTGTAAACCCATTTGTTGATCTTCCATCGTTCCTTCAATTTCAGCTTTCGGAACAAGTGCTGCAACAGAGTCGACAACAATAATATCAACAGCACCTGAACGAACGAGTTCTTCTGTGATATCAAGAGCTTGTTCACCTGTGTCAGGTTGTGAAATTAACAATTCATCAATATTAACACCTAAATTCTTAGCATATTCAGGATCAAGAGCATGCTCTGCATCAACGAATGCTGCAATACCGCCTTTCTTTTGACATTCGGCAACAATATGTTGTGCTAAAGTTGTTTTACCTGAAGACTCAGGACCGTAAATTTCAATTATACGTCCTCTAGGGATACCACCAATACCAAGTGCCACATCTAATGATAATGCACCTGTTGGAATAGCATCAACATTAACCGTTGTCTTATCGCCCAATTTCATAATTGAGCCTTTACCAAAATCTTTTTCAATTTTTTCAATAGCTAAATTTAAAGCCTTAGCACGTTCAGCAGATATTGCCGGTGCCTTATCTTCTGTTTTTTCTACAGTTGCCATAACTATAATCCTTATAATTTTATCTAATACTAAAATAAACTTTGTTGAACATCATCTTTAACATACATACCAAACATAAATGGTCTGTAAGAGGCATTTTCTTTTTTTAGTGAATATACTTCTTTGTTCAAATCTTCTATTTGATTTCTGAGGTTTTCATTTTCGGTTTTACATCTGATAAGCTCAACAACAACTTCATCCATGCCTTCGAGACGTTCATCAAGAATTTTCACAACAGAATCAGTAATATTGTTTTCCATACGATGCAAAGACTTTATAAGACTGTCAACAACAAGCTGTGATGCATTTTTTGACATTGTAGAAGGAACATTTGAACTACCTTCTTTTAACAATTTCAAAGCTCTAACATCTTCCATAGAAAAATAAGTCTTTCCGTCTTCAGTCTTTTTTGGAGAAATATCAGCTTTCTTACAAAGCTTAACGATTTCCATATTATCACTATCCAAGATTTTTCTTACATCTTGCGGCGATAGTATATTTTCATTAATTTCGCTTGTACCCACTAATCTTCTCCCTAATTTT
>OMPX01000068.1 GCA_900313115.1 uncultured bacterium | reverse complement strand
TAAAATCACTGAATAAAGCAGTTTATCAGGAAGGTTTTGATTATACTGACAAAGTCAGAGATTTGTCCGTAGGTTCTGCTCTAACCGATGTTGCAATTGGAATGGGGCTCCCTGTTGCAACAACAGGCATTGCTATTTCTACCGCAAAAACAAAAGAAAAGAAACGCTCTGTAGCGCTAAAATACGGAATCCCGTTGATTGCAGGTTTAACAACAACCACAATATGTGCTTTTAAACTTATATCCGGCGGGAAATCACTTATATTGGGTGGTGCTGTCAGTATTATAGGTAATGAACTATGTGAAAGATTGGATAAATATTTACTATCAAAGGATGAAAAAAATAAAGATAACAAATCATAATAAAACTAGCAAATTTTGTATTTATGCGTTTTAGAACATATACAAAATAAAAAATAAAAGGAGAACTAATGAAAGTAGCACCATCATATATATCAAAAACAAAATTGATGAAAAAAATTGAACAACGCACAGCAGAACGTGCTCAAAGAATTGTTGTTAATGAAAAAATAGATATTATGGACAAAGCAATAATTGAATCTCAAAAAGATAACCTTGCACGTTTTGCTGACAGAAATCAGTGTACTATCAGTTTTGTCCCTAAAAAGGATGTTGGCGGTACTGAAATGAAAGTATATAAAGACAAACACATGCTATACAGACAACCTGATATGTTTGGCGAAATCAACTTTAATAAACCGCCGATTACATACGTCGAACACATATACAAAGGCTCTTCTGATATTCCGTCAAGCCGTGTTCTCACAACAGACAGAAATTTTGCTAATCAGATAAAAGAAAACGTAAAAAATGTATTAAATAAAGAATTTAACAAAAAGGTATAATATGAATACAATCTCAGCTTATAACAATAATAAAACTTCATTTGGAGCATTTAATCAGCCTCCAAAACCGGTTATAAACCATTTTGCAGAAGTAATAAGACAACTAACTCCTGATAACAGAAAAGTTTTTGTTACAGAAATGGATAAATTAGTAAAAAGTGCAGAAAGTTGTCCTGTGACTATTGAACATACAATAACCAACGCATATACAGATTATTATACTCCTGTTGTAAGAGGGAAACATATAACATCTGATAAGCAACATAAAAATCCTGCAAACTATATTCTTGATGTTATGGCAAGAGCAGTTAATTATGCTAAAGATGTTGCAGATGCAGACGCAAATATTGCAGCAGTGAAAAAGATTTTTAATATTCAATAGTATAAATATAAATTTGTGATATTATAAGGGTAAATTATAAAGAATAAATTATATGGGGTGAATATGGAAGTAAAAAGTATAGACAGAAGTCCGCAATTCGGAATGGCAATGGTTAAAACAAAGAATGCAGAAAAATTTATAAACCAAAATTTGCCATATAACAAAATTATGGATATAAAAGTTATGGAAATGGATAGCAAACGTAATCCTCTTGATTTTTACGTATCAACCATAACCAAAAACGGAAAAGAAAAAATCAAAGTAGAAGCAGGTCACAAAACTTTTGTTCAAGGTTTCTTTTCTGATGCAGAAAAAACTATCAGAAAAGGTTTTAATTTCATCAATAAATTAAATGAAGAACAACAAACTCAAAATGCATTGACAAAAGGTATGGCAAAACCAACCCTATAAAGAAAAGATAAATATTATTCAAAAAAGAGAATGACAAAATTTGAGTTTTTAGTCATTCTTTTTTTGTTTTTTATATCGGTTGCTTTTGCAATGTAACAATTATTCTATCACATGACAAATTTTTTTATTTATAGTTATTAACCCGATATGTTAGGTAAAATTAGTGCCACAAATTACGAAAGATGTTATCCGACAAGATTGAAAAAATATTTTCAATCCAATTTGAACTACAAAACATATCAGGATTTTGTCCCATATACAAAACGCGCGGTCATAGGGAACATTCCTTCTGAAATTATTAATCTTTTCCCTCAATCGGAAAAAGGCGATAAAATAAAAGCGTTTCAGTCAGTCTTAGCACAAACAACATTAGTAAGCAGATTAGGTAAAAAGGAAGAAGAAGTCAGACAAATTTTGGCGGAAGGCTTAAAAGAAATAATGCCAAAAGGTACGCAAACCGAACTTGAATATATCGGCTATGGCGGATTTAAAGATGTGTATCGTTTTGGTCTGAAAGATGAAAACGGCAAAAAAATTATGCACGATAAAGCACTGCTCGTCTATAAAATAAATTATTCGGTATTACCAAGAAAAAGTCATGGTATCTATGCAGAACCAAACTCGTGGTATTACCTTCAAAAAAATATGAAACGTAAAATGGATAAAACTCAGTTTACTAAACACTATATATCGGATATGAAAAACGGATACTCTCTGACGGAATTTATTGATGATGATATAACAAAAACAACAAAAGAATTTGATCAAAATAGGATTCTTGGTTTAATTTTATCTGATACACAACATAATCCGCGTCATAATAAAAAGATTTATGATATTGGTGGTTTGATTAGAATCCAAGGTGCTCTTGATGATAAAATTGCAATAAAATATTTTAAAAAAATTGCTAACAAAAATACACAAAAAGAACGTGAACAGATTGCAGAACAGCTCACTAAAAAAACTGAAAATATAAAAACTCCGCACAGAGATAAAATACTAATGGCATTAGACTACTATAAAGGGCTTCCGCCTTGGTATTTTGCAAGAACATCAGACAATATTCCTATCCGCATGATATGGTAGGGGTAAATGTGTAGGGGTAAATGTG
>OMPX01000199.1 GCA_900313115.1 uncultured bacterium | reverse complement strand
CAACAACCAAATGAAAGAAGGTTTATAAATGGGTAGTATCGTTATGGAGAACTCAACAATGAATAGCTCAGTAGAAAATATGAGTATATTGGAAAGATCTGATATTAAAGATATCAATCTTGCAGAACAAGGTAAAAATAACATTGAATGGGCATTTAAAAATATGCCTGTTTTGATGAGAATAAAAGAAAGATTTATCAAGGAACAACCATTCAAAGGTTTAAAATTATCAGCTTGTGTACACATTACAAAAGAAACAGCAGCATTGTGTACAGTAATGCAAGCAGGTGGAGCTGATGCTATTTTAGTTGCATCAAATCCTTTATCAACACAAGATGATGTTGCTGCAGCATTAGTAAAATATTGGGGTATTCCTGTTTTAGGTTATGCAGGAGAATCAGTTGAAATATATAAAAATCACGTAAGAGTGGCAATGGATCATAATCCTGATATCGTTATTGACGATGGCTGCGATATTGTTGCAACAATTCACGCAGAAAGACCTGAACTTGCTAAAAATTTGATTGGTTCTACAGAAGAAACAACAACAGGTATCATCAGATTACAGGCTTTGGAGAACCAAGGTAAATTGATGTTCCCTGCAGTTGGTGTTAATACAAGTTTAACAAAACACTTATATGACAACAGATATGGTACAGGACAAAGTGCTTTGGACGGTATCATGAGAGCTGCAAATATTCTTATTGCAGGTAAAACAGTTGTTGTATCAGGCTACGGATGGTGTGGAAGAGGTTGTGCTCTTAGAGCAAAAGCTATGGGTGCAAGTGTTATTGTTTGTGAAGTTGACCCGCTTAAAGCTCTTGAAGCTGCTATGGAAGGTTATAGAGTTATGCCAATCGCAGAAGCTGCTAAACTTGGTGATATCTTCTTAACAGTTACAGGCGACAAACACGTTGTTGACGTTGCACACTTAATGGATATGAAAGACGGTGCTATTGTTTGTAACGCAGGTCATTTTGATCACGAAGTTAATGTTCCTGATTTAAAATCTCATACTGTTGAAATCAACAGAATCCGTCCATTCTTAGACGAATACAAATTAACAAACGGTAAATCAATCTATGTTCTTGCTGAAGGCAGATTGGTTAACCTTGTTGCGGCAGAAGGTCATCCATCTTCTGTTATGGATATGAGTTTTGCTAATCAGGCACTTGGTATTGAATTTATCGTTAAAAACAGGGGTAAATTAGAGAATAAGTTATACACTTTACCAAGAGAAGTTGATGAAAAAATTGCATCACTTAAACTTGAATCTATGGGTATCAAAATTGATACTCTTACGGCTGAACAAGAAGAATACTTAAACAGCTGGAAATAGAACATAAAATAAAATAAATTAAATAAAATAGAGAGATTGGCTTTAGTCAATCTCTTTTTTTTAGCAAAAAATATTTTTACAAGCATTAAAACAAATATAATAGAAGGAAAATAATGAATACAATTGACAGCTATAATCAAACAAATTTTGGTATGAGATATAAAAGTCCTAAAAAATGGGGGCAAAAAACTTTGCAAACTTTTATGGATTCTAAATTAAAAAAGGATATTGATGAAAAATATCCGGAAGCAATAGCTTCATATAATATAACAAAAAAGAAAGTTTCAACAATTTTTGAAAGACCGGAATACTGTTATAATTTAGATTTTAGACTACAACTTGAAAAAGGCAAAGTTTGGACTCATCAAAACTCAGCTATAAATTCGGAAGAATATTTAGATGATGCATTTTCTAAAAAGATAAAGCAAACATCAATTTTCGATGTAGAATTAGATATAGAGCAAGCGTCAAGGACGAAAGCTGAACATCAGGAATATATCAAAAAAGCTGAAGAAGAAAATAAAAAGAATAAAAAATCTTTTTTAAATATTTTCAATTTTTTAAAAAATTAAATATTTTGTGATTATTTAATTTTTTCTAATATTTCTTTTTTGAGTTCTTCTAATTTTGATTGACTACCGCTTTCGAAATATATCCTTAATAGTGGTTCTGTTCCGCTAGGTCTGGCAAGTACCCAGCTATCATTTCCAAAATAAACTTTTATTCCGTCTTTTTGGTCTGTTTTTACTAAATCCATTCCACATGCTGATTTTATCTGTGCAATTTTGTTAGTAACTGTTTCTATTTCAGAACGGTCATTTAGTTTAAAATCAACTCTATCATTCACAAATTCACAACCTACAAATTCTTTTAATTCTTTCTGAATTTCAACTAATGATTTATTCCAATAGGCCATTGCTTCTAATACTAATAAATTTGCAAGGAGTCCGTCTTTTTCGGGGATATGTCCTTTTATACTCAAACCGCCCGATTCTTCTCCGCCAATCAGACAATCATTTTCCCTCATAGCCTGACCAACATGCTTGAATCCAACAGCTGTTTCAACAACATTTACCCCCGTTTTTTCTGCCACTTTATCAAGCATAAGACTTGCGCCAACCGTTTTAACAAGACAACCTGATAATTTTTTGTTTTCTTTTAAATGTTTCAGTAGAATTGCAATGATTTCATTTGGAGTAACGTATTCACCGTTTTCATTTATAACTCCAAATCTATCGGCATCTCCATCATTTGCAAATCCGACAGTATTTTTTAGAGACTTGATTTTTTCTATCAATTCGGTCATATATTTTGGCTTTGGTTCAGGCATTCCACCACCAAAATTAACATCATGAACCATGTGCATACTGTCAAATTTGATTCCATGATTTTTTAATAAAGTATCAAAATACCCGATGCTTGCTGAATATAAACCATCAAAAATTATATTAATATTTGCATTTTTAATTTTTTCAAAATCAATAAGAGTTTCTAAATGTTCATAATATTCTTGCGAAAAATCTACCGAAGTAAATGGTAAGTTTTTCCTAAAACTTTCCATTTCCCACTTTCCACTTTCCACCAGAACAATATTTTCTTCTAACTTATCCGTAATATCTTTAGTAGCAGGTCCTGCATAATCAGGAATAAATTTTATACCCAAATATTCAGGCGGATTATGAGAGGCAGTGAACATAACGGCACAGGCATTTCTATGTTTAGCACAATATGCAAGAACAGGAGTAGGAATAACTTTTGATGAGTATGAAACTTTAAAACCGTAATCTGCAATAATTTCTGCAGTCAGTTTTGAAAAAACATCTGCCATATTACGAGGGTCATAACCGATTATAATTTCTTTTTCTATTCCATAAGTTTCATAAACATATTTTGCAACAGCTTTTGCCACTAATTCTACATTTACCCTTGTAAAATCCTGACCTACTATTGCCCTCCAACCGTCAGTGCCAAATTTAATCTTAGTCATAATCTATTTACCCCTCCAACCGTCTGTTCCAAATTTAATCTTAGTCATAATCTTTATCCTTTTCTGTTAATGCAACTTTGTATGTTGCTCATTTTGTCAGATTTTTAATCTATTAAATTTAATTATAACATGTAAGGATAAGTTTAGTAAATTATAGTTCAGCAAACGAAGTTTGCTAAACAGTGAATAGTGAATAGAAAAATTTAACCTCTCCGAGGGGGAGGTCGGCGTTCTTGAGACAATTTTATTAGAACGACGGGTGGGGGGCGATTTTTATCAATTGTTCAATTTGGGGGTCAACATCTAATTTACTTAGTCACTTAAT
>OMPX01000138.1 GCA_900313115.1 uncultured bacterium | reverse complement strand
TCAAAGAAGGTTGTAAAAAAGCTCAACCTTGTATCCTTGAACCTATGATGAAGGTTGAAATCGAAATCCCTGACGAATTTACAGGTACTATCATCGGTGACATCTCTCGTCGTAGAGGTAGAATCGAAGGTCAAGAACCTATGGGTAATACAGGTAACGTAATCGTTAGAGCAATCGTTCCGTTGGCTAACATGTTCGGTTATGCTACTGACTTGAGATCTAATACTCAGGGTCGTGGTACATTCTCTATGGAATTCCAAAAATACGAACAAGTACCTGCTAACGTTGAAAAAGAAATCATCGAAAAAGCTGGAAAGGCTTCGTAGAATAAATATAATGTCATTCTGAACTTGTTTCAGAATCTTATATACAACAAAAAGACCGTCAGAGATGGCGGTCTTTTTATAGTTAGTAAGGGTAAATAAAAGTAGGTCAGGCAGTGCCTGACAAACACAGACAAAATAAAAATAGGGTACGGTTAATTCCGTACCTTATTTTCTTAATAATTTTTTGCATATTGTTGGGGTAGAAAACCTAACCTACTCGCATTTACCCCTATTTACCCCATTTACCCCTATTTAATCCAAAAAATCTAATTGTTCATCTAATGGACTTTTGGCGTTCAAATAATTGATAGTTACATTATTTCTTGATGCAATATCATAAACCTGTAAGAATCTGTCATAATCTTTTTGAATATTTTCAGATGGGATAGTAAATGATTCATTTATTTCTCTTTCCTTGCCCGGAACATCAAAACCTCTGTCACAGGATGTATCAATAAGCAATTTATTATCAGAATCTACCCCTATTTTTTGAATATTTTTCGTATCAATATTTTGATAATTCTTTTTATTATCTACAAATGTAATATGACCTTTAAACGCTGTGTTGTTGATACCTAAATTCATAATTTATTCTCCTATTTTTTATTTTGTTTATTATATTGTCAGGCGATGCCTGACCTACAATAACTACAACTATATTCTACACTTTTGTTGTTTTATATAAAGCACATCAACATAAATATTTGCCATAATATTACAAAACCGATACAATATATTCCTTGTGCCATAGGCGATATGACAGTCGTAGGGTGAGTCGTAATAATTTACCCCTGACGCACCAAATATACTTGGTGCGTCAAAACGACGCACCCTACAGCTAACGCACCAATAATTATTTACCCCTGCTGTCCTTTGGACGCACCAATAAATATATGCTATAATTCAGCCATGTCAAATTATAAAAGGTATTATTTAAAAGATTATTCATATATTTTTATTACAATTGTCACATATAACCGACAAAAAATTTTGATTGATAATATCGATTTATTACGTCAGTCATTCAAAAAGACAAAAACGATTTATCCCTTCGATATAATTGCAATATGCGTTATGCAAGACCATATTCATATGATTATTAAAGAAAAAGAATTACAAAATTTTTCTAAAATTGTTTCAAGTATAAAAAAATATTTTTCTTATAATTTAAAAACAAAACCACAAAAGGAAAATTTGCCACAGAGTATGCAAACACGAAAAGAAGCAGGAGTTTGGCAACGCAGATTTTTAGACCATATTATTAGAGATGAAAATGATTTTAACAATCATTTCGATTATATTCATTATAATTCGGTTAAACATTATGGTATTTCACCAAAAGATTGGGAATATTCATCATTTAATAAATTTGTAAAATTAAATGTGTATGATAACGATTGGTGTGATTTTAAAAATAAGAATATGGATTATATTTGGTTAGAATAGGGGTAGACGTAAAAATTATTTTGGTACGTCAGCGGTAAATATGTAACGATGCACAAAAATGTTTGAGTATAATTGGTGCATCAAAACGACGCACCCTACAGCTATATTTTTGTTAATCATCAGTTGGAAAATTAAATTCATAATCTTTAAATAAATCTAATAATGAAATATCAAGAGTTTGAACTAATCTTATCAAAGTTGAAAACTTAAAATCTACCAAACCATTTTCAATTCGACTTAATGTAGCAGAAGTAACTCCTTCTTTCGAAAAAGCTAATTTATTCAGAGAAGGAGATTTGGCAATTCTTAATTGTTTTACTCTTGCCCCAAAATTTTTAAGATTTTCTTTATCAATCTGTTGCATATATGTAATGATAATGCTATAATTTATATTATTCATTACACGCATGTAATGGTAAGTTATTTATTCGGAGATATTACATGAAAAAAATTATAAACTTGATTTGTTTAATATGTTTTTTAGGAACTTGGAATCCCGTTTTTTCATCAGTTAAAGTTCCTGCAGGAACAACAATTCCTATAACAGTAGAACACAACGTAACAAGCAAAACTGTTATTTCAGGTGGTACAATAGATGCTGTTATAGCCGAAGATGTAATAATAAATAAAAATACTATTTTCAAAAAGGGTGATAAAGCAAGTATAACTGTTCTTTCTGCTAATAAAGCAGGTTTTATTGGTAAACCTGGTGAAATAACATTATATGGCGGAAAAGTTTATGATACAAAAGGAGATGAACATAAATTTGACTTTAATCGTCAAATTGTTGGTGATGAAAAGACTTGGCCAAAAGTATGTTTAGGAGTCAGTATCTTTTTTCTATGGCCATTAGCATTATGTGCATTTGTAAAAGGAGGGCAAGCAAAACTCAACACTTTGCCACCAATAGACACCCGTTTATCAACGGAGTTTATGTTTTAAAATTTTAAACAAGTTGTGTAGTATAATTTGTGCGTCAAAACGACGCACCCTACTACTGAAAAATTTTTGATATGACTTTACGAATTTTCATTTGTTACCTTAAATTATCTATTGTCAGAAAAACCTAACTTTCAACTAATATCTTCTTTGTTGAATATATTCTTTAATAATCATATATTTTAACTCACCTACGGTATTTGGAACAATACTTTGCCAATTCATTAAACTACTCATTATTTCTAAAGGATCTATCGAATTTTCTTTTAAATCATATAATACAGAAAATTTTATTGCAGATGTTTTTCTTTTTAAATCTATTACATTTTTTGATAGCATATACCAAATCTTTTTATTATATTGCTTTTCTAGTTTCTTAAAATCACCATTATTAAGAGTTTTTTCCCAATAGGAATATTGATTAGGAATTACCTGACCATAATCATTCACAAATGGCTCTATTGTATCTATATCAATATACGTTTTATCTCCAACCTGTACCCAATTTGTTGCAAATGTCGGTAATACGGTTGCAATAGTTAATAATAAAATTATTAAGAATTTTTTCATATTTTATTCCTTAATCTATTAACAGAACTTTCTTAGTGCCCTAGTATCTTAGTGCCTTTAAGCCACTCCTACCCCTGCAGAGAAGCAATCAAATCTTTGATAATATTTTCTTGCTCAGTAAGTTCTGCAATACGGGCAGTTGTTTGTTCAATCAACTCTTTAGGCGCATTTGCAACGAATTTTTCGTTCTTCATTCTACCTTCTAAAGAGTTCTTTTCAGCCTCTAATTTACCCATTTTCTTTTCCTGACGTTTGATTTCTTCGTCTAGATCAATCAAGTCAGCCAAAGGAACAATGAGTTTTGATGCCGATACAACAGCCGTGGCAGACTTAGGCGGAAGGGGTACATCAGTATCAGCATAAGTGATTTCATCTACCTTAGCCATTCTGTGAATATATGATTCTATTTCTTCAAAAATAGGTTTTTCTTCCTCGGTTGCTCTAATCTCAACATTTACCCCTCTTGAAGTTGGGATGTTGAAGCTTTGTCTTAAATTACGCAATGATGTAATAGTATCAAACACAAGCTCCATCTCTTTTGCTTCTTTAGAGAATGCCAAATTATCACTATATACAGGATAATCAGCAACTATAATAGCAGTTGCTTTTTCTGTATCTAATTTAGGTATCAATTGCCATACAGATTCAGTAATATGCGGCATGACAGGGTGCAACAATCTCAATGACATATCAAGCACATATCTCAATACACGTTGAGTATTAAGTTTCAGACTATCGTCACGAAGCTGAATTTTTGCTATTTCTACGTACCAGTCACAATATGAATTCCAGAAGAAATCATAAAGAACGTGAGCAGTTTCACCTATACGATAATTTTTCATATTTTCATTAACAAGTTTAGCGACAGAATTTAATTTATCTAAAATCCACTTATCCGCAATAGTTAATTTATCCTTTTCAAATTCTTTGCCGTCAACTCCATCTAGGTTCATCAAAACAAATCTCGATGCGTTCCAAATCTTATTAGCAAAGTTTCTTCCGTATTCAAATTTATCGTCAGACACTTTAATATCCTGACCGCCATAAGTACACAATGAAGTCATAGTGAATCTTAAAGCATCACAACCGTATTTGTCGATAATTTCAACAGGGTCAATAGTGTTACCCTTAGATTTAGACATTTTTTGACCTTTTTCATCACGAATAAGACCGTGAATATAAACATCCTTAAACGGTGCTTGTTTAGTAAATTCCAATCCCATTGTAATCATTCTTGCTACCCAGAAGAAGATAATATCAAACCCTGTGACAAGAACGGTTGTAGGGTAGAATTTTTTGAAATCATCTGTTTCACTGTTCGGGAATCCCATAGTTGAGAACGGCCATAATCCCGATGAGAACCATGTATCAAGGCAATCACTTTCCTGTACGTAATTTTCAGGATCAGGATTTTCCTTTGCAACAACCATTTCACCTGTTGTTTTATGATAATATGCAGGAATTTGATGTCCCCACCAAATTTGACGGGAAATACACCAATCTCTGATATTTTCCATCCAGCCTAAATAATTCTTCGTCCAACGCTCAGGAATAAAGTTTATTCTTCCGTCATTTACTGCTTTAATTGCTTCTTCTGCTAACGGTTTCATTTTAACAAACCATTGTTCGGAAAGTAGCGGTTCAATTGTCGTTCCGCAGCGTTGACATTTACCTACATTGTGCTCATGATCTTTAACACGAAGTAAGAAATTGTTATATTGAAGCATATTAACAATTTTTTCTCTTGCTTCATATCTGTCAAGACCATGATAATCCTGAGGAACTTCCGCACAAGACTTCATTTTTCCTTCTTCATCTATAACCCAAATCGGGCCAAGATTATGACGTTTACCAACTTCATAATCGTTAGGGTCGTGTGCCGGAGTGATTTTTACTGCTCCTGTTCCAAAGTTTCTGTCAACATATTCATCTGCAATAATCGGTATTTGTCTGCCTGATAAAGGAATCATAACAGTTTTTCCGATAAGCTCTGAATATTTTTTATCATCAGGGTGAACTGCAATAGCAACGTCACCAAAAATTGTTTCAGGTCTTGTTGTTGCAACAATAATTGCACCCGGTTCATTCACAAGCGGATATGAAATTTCCCACAAATGCCCCTGTTCAGTTTCATATTCTGTTTCAATATCAGAAATTGCTGACTGACAACGAGGACACCAGTTTACGATGTATGCACCTTTGTAAATCAAACCTTTATTATATAGAGTGACGAACACTTCTTTAACTGCTTCAGAACAGCCTTCGTCAAAAGTAAATCTTTCACGTGAACGGTCAAAAGATGCTCCTAATCTTTTCATTTGGTCTAAAATTGCACTTTTGTGGTTATTAGTCCATTCCCAAGTTTTTTCAAGAAATTTTTCTCTGCCTAAATCATGACGTGTAAGCCCTTCTTTTGCTAATTGTTTCTCAACAACATTTTGAGTAGCCAAACCCGCATGGTCTGTCCCCGGAATCCAAAGAGCCTCATAACCGCTCATTCTGTGATAACGAACAAGAATATCCTGCAAAGTTTCATCAAGGGCGTGTCCCATATGCAATACACCTGTAACGTTTGGAGGCGGTATTACCATAGAAAACGGAGGTTTATCTGATTTTGCATTTGCTTTAAAATATTCGCCGTCTTCCCAAAATTTATAAATTTTTTCTTCTGTTTCTTTCGCATTATATACGGTAGGCATATCTTCTATGTTAATCTTGCTCTTTGTCGATTCCATTAAATTTACCTCTTTTTAATCTTAATTATATATCTATAATATTAGGATATCACAAACAAAGGGGTAAATGTATTTTCATTTTTGACACTTTTTATTATTAAGAATTTATTTATTTACATATTCGCACAATATTTAACCATATTTAATTGTCTTTGTTAAGAAATGTAAACTTGGATTGTATAAAAAAGACAATTTTCAAAAACAGAAATACTTTATATAAATGTAAACGGGATTTAAGGGTAAGATTTCAGTTGAGAAAAGTAAGATTAAATTCAGTTTATCACTAAACTAAGTTAAGTAATTAAGTTGCGGTTTTCTTTGATATTCATATTCAGTTTAAAAAGACAAATGACTAGCCACCATTTGTCTTTTTTAGTTTTGCGGGGTGTTAATTATTGCAACATTTTCTATATGGTGCGTGTGGCAAAACATATCAAATGGTTTTATTGATTTAACAGTGCATCCTTTTGATATTAAATATTTTAAATCTCTTGCAAGAGTTGACGGATTACAGCTTACATAAATAATTGTCGAATCAGTTAGTTTCAGAGCATATTCCAGAGTCTTTTCCGTGCATCCTTTTCTTGGCGGATCAAGGATAATTGCATCATATTTTACGGAAGCTTCAACCTGTGATTGGAAAAATTTTTCGCTGTCTTGACAGTTTAGTTCTATATTATTTATTTTGTTTTCTTTTTTTGTTATTTGGGCAAGTTTCACAGATTGTTCATTTTCTTCAACCGAAACAACTTTATGACATACATCTGAAACAACAAGCCCAAACGCAGATATTCCTGCGTAAGCATCTAAAACGATTGGTTTATAAAAATTGTCGCTAATATATTGTTTAACGTATTTAAAAATGTTCTCGGCACTTTTAGGATTGACCTGAAAGAATGTGTTTGCGCCAATTTTAAACTGAATATTGCATATTTTTTCTTTAATACACTCGTTTCCGTTCAGGATTATTGTTTTGTCTGTCATTATAAGATTTGTTTTTTTATCATTAAGGTTCACACCAACACCAATTACATCATCAAATCTGTCATATAGTTTGAGAGCAAAATCTTTAATTCTTTCGGAAACTTTATTTGAATTTAGTACCAAAATAACTAAATTTTTGCCATTAAGAGCTGACGAACGTATTACAACATGTCTTAAAAGTCCTGTATGTTTTTCTTCATTGTAGCCGTCAATTTTGTGCATTGGTGCAATTTCTCTGACAAAATCAATGATATCATCGCATATTTTAGGCTGAATAGGACAATATTTAATATTAACTATGTCATGTGATTTTGGTTTGAAATAGCCTGCTAGAATTCTTTTTGAAACCTGAGTTTGTCTTATTGGATATTGGATTTTATGGCGATATTCTTTTATCTCAGGGCTTGGTTCAACATCTTGAATGATTACATTTACCCCTCTGAGTGCATCTTCGACCATTTGTTTTTTACATTCAAGTTGATATTCATAATCAATAAATTGCAGGCTGCACGCACCACAAACATTATGCATTGGGCAAAATGGTTTTACTCTGTGTGAAGATTTCTCAACAATTTCAACAAGTTCTGCAATATAAAAACTTTTATTTTTCTTGATAATTCGTGCCTTAACAGTCTCATTCGGACACGTTTTGTCAACGAAGATTACAATACCGTTATGGTGTGCAATGCCGATGCCTTCTGAGGATAATTTTTCAATCTTTAGAGTTAACAGTTCTTCCATATAATAATTATCTCATAAAATCTTATAATTTAATCGTTCTAAAGCATCACGATTATATCGTTTTTTTTATCACGATATCTTGTAATCAGGCAATGTGTATGATATATATTAAATATAGTGTAGGAAATGCACGAGGCATTAATGGCATTTAGGAGAAATATAGATGAGTGGAAGCAAAACTGCGATTGACTACAGAGAAATTGATAAAATTCTCGAGTCTTATGAGTACAAAAAATCGTATTTAATTGCGATGTTACAAAGAGTTCAGGAAATATATAAATATTTGCCTGAAGATGCAATGACCTATATTGGAGAAAAAATCGACGATTTATCTCCTGCAACTGTATATGGTGTTGCAACTTTTTATGCCCAGTTCTCGTTAGAGCCAAAGGGTAAGTATGAAATAAAGGTTTGTGACGGTACTGCGTGTCACGTTAGAGGTTCTATGCCTGTATTGAACGCTATCAGAAACAAACTTGATTTAGTGGAAGGTAAGATGACAAGTGATGATGGTTTATTCTCACTTGAGACCGTAAGTTGTTTGGGTGCTTGCGGGCTTGCACCTGTTGTTGTTATCAATGATAAGGTTTATCCTCAGATGACATCAGATGCAATCAGTATTGTTATTGACACCCTTTTAAGTGAAGAAAGGGGTAACTAATGGCGAATTTAAATATTGATATAAGAGAAGAACAAAAGAAAGCACAAGATGCCGTAAAAGCTCAGGGATTAAGAGTTTTGGTTTGTGCAGGTACAGGTTGTGTAGCAAACGGTTCTCTTAAAGTTATTGAGAAATTCAGAGAGTTAGGAGCGGATGTTTCTACTTTGACCGATTATGACAAAATGACTATTGTTCCTACCGGTTGTCACGGTTTTTGTGAACAAGGTGTTTTGGTTATTTTGCCTGATAAACACGTTACTTATGTAAAAGTCAGAGAAACTGATGTAGAAGAAATTTTTGAAAGTCATGTTAAAAATGACAAACCTGTTGAAAGATT
>OMPX01000011.1 GCA_900313115.1 uncultured bacterium | reverse complement strand
TGGTGCATTCTTGATGTCAAAGTTAGTAATCTTGCTTGTGATGATGATAAACCCATATCCGTAATCCTTTTTCTTTAATTGGTTAATTCCATTAATTCCATTCCGTGACATGATATACGGCTGAGTTTTTAAAATCTTTAATGTTCAAAGCACACTTGTTTACATTTTTTAATGATACAGATAAATGTTTTGGCAAAATAACAGTAATAGTCTGCATTTTTCTGATTTAAAATTAAATTGTTTCATCTTTAATATTTAGCAAAAAGGATATTATAAAAAAAAGTATTTTAGGCAGAACAAATTATTGCGAATAATTTATGGTTACGATATTAATATATTATAATTGTATTTTTGATAAAGGAGTTTTGTATGGTTTTAGAAAAGGTAAATAGTCCTGATGATGTTAAAAAATTATCTTTAGATGAAATGAAAGTTTTGTCTGATGAAATCAGAAAATTGGTAATGAAAAAAGTTGATGCAATCGGTGGTCACATGGGACCAAATTTAGGTATTGCAGAGGCTACAATTGCACTTCATTATGTTTTTAATTCTCCTGAAGATAAGATAGTATTTGATGTTTCGCACCAATGCTATCCTCATAAGATTTTAACCGGA
The DNA here is from genome assembly GCA_900313115.1 of uncultured bacterium. GTDB lineage: Bacteria > Cyanobacteriota > Vampirovibrionia > Gastranaerophilales > Gastranaerophilaceae > UBA2883. The sequence continues at coordinate 2,016 of OMPX01000011.1, read as the reverse complement.
AGAAAAGAAGGTTTTACTGAAAATAATTATCTAAAATATACAGGCTATACTGCTCCTGAAGAAAGTGCTCATGATTTATTCAAGGTTGGGCACACTTCTACTTCCGTAAGCCTTGCAACAGGTGTGGCAAAAGCTCGTGATTTAAAGGGCGGAAAATATAATGTTATTGCGCTCATTGGCGATGGTTCTCTCACAGGCGGTGAAGCTCTTGAGGGCTTAAATAATGCTGCTACTTTAAATTCAAATATTATTATTCTTGTTAACGATAATGATATATCTATCGCAGAAAACCACGGCAGCATATATGACAATTTAAGAAAATTAAGAGAATCTAATGGGACATATGAAAATAATTTCTTCACATCTTTAGGATATGATTATTATTTTGTAAAAGACGGTAATAATCTTGAAGAATTGATAGAAACATTTAAAAAGGTAAAAGACATAAATCATCCTGTTGTTGTTCATATGTACACAGAAAAAGGCAGAGGATTAGCTCCTGCTGTTCAGGATAAAGAGGCATATCACTGGTCTTTACCGGGGGTAATTTCTAATCCTGACGCTCAAATTCAAACAAATGTGGAAGATTATACATCTATAACAAGAGATTATCATTTAAGAAAAGCAAAAGAGGATAAGTCATACATTGTTGTGAATGCTGCAACTCCGAGAGTTTTTGGCTTCGACAGAGAATACAGAAAACAATTAGGTAATCAATATACAGATGTTGGTATTGCAGAAGAACACGCCGTTGCATATTCTTCCGCTCTTGCAAAACAAGGTGCAAAACCTGTTTTACACTTTATGAGTTCTTTTGTTCAGAGAACATACGATCAGCTTTCGCAAGATTTATGTCTGAACAATTCACCTTTAACTATGTTAATATACTGGGGCGGCATTTCAGGCGCAGATTGTACTCACCTTTGTACCTTTGATATACCTTTAATATCAAATATTCCGAATATGGTATATTTAGCGCCTACAAACAAAGAAGAATATCTTGCTATGTTAGATTGGTCTGTTAATCAGACAGAACATCCTGTTGCAATAAGAGTTCCAACCGTTAATTTTGTATCAACAGGGGTTGAAGATAAGACAGATTATTCAAAACTTAACAAGTTTAAAATGATTGAAGAAGGTTCAAAAGTCGCAATTTTAGGACTCGGAAACTTCTTCTACAAAGCAGAAGATGTTCAGGACGAATTGAGAGAAAGATTGGGTATTAATGCAACTTTAATAAATCCTGTATTTATGACAGGTATTGATGTTGATATGCTTGAAAATCTGAAGAAAAACCATGAACTTGTTATAACACTTGAAGATGGTGAATTAGACGGTGGTTTTGGTGAAAAAATCGCAAGATTCTATGGTAATTCTGATATGAAGGTTTTAAACTTTGGTGCAGAAAAAGATTTTCCTGACAGAGTTCCTTTAGATGAATTGTATGAAAGATACCATTTAACAACGGATTTGATTGTGGAAGATATTGCAAAAACACTTGGTCTTGTTGAATTAAGTAAATAAATATATGGTTACATTTGAAGATATTCAAAAATACAGAATATATCTACAGTATCTTGAAAAGAAACTTGGAGAATATTTTAAAGAACAATCGCCTTACATATTTTGTAAGGCAGGTTGTTCTTCCTGTTGTGAAAAGGGAGAATATCCGTTTACCGAGATTGAATTTGCATATCTAATGATTGGGGTTCAGACTCTTGATAAAGAAACTTTTAACAAGATTGAACAAAATATGTTTGAAGTTAAGCAGCAAAAGCAAAATTGCAAGGAAAAAAAATTTCTTCACGCTTGCCCGTTTTTGGTTGATAAAAAATGTTCATTATATGATTACAGAGGGATTATATGCAGAAGCCACGGCCTTGCATTCTTTAGTAAAGATAAACATATTCTTGTCCCTGCATGTGTTGATGAAGGGCTGAATTACTCAAATGTTTATGATTTTGATACTAAAACAATATCTTCTGAAAAATATAAAAAGACAGGTATAAAACAAGA
>OMPX01000009.1 GCA_900313115.1 uncultured bacterium | reverse complement strand
TGGGTATTTAGAAAACTCAAGGTGTAGTTTAAATTTGTCCTAAACTGATTTCTGGCAGATGCCATGGTTTCTTCCTGAACAGATTTGACAAAGGCTTGATTACTTGCACTTTCAATATTTCGCTTGACTTCTCTTGTGAAGTTTTCTGCAAATTTTACTTCATCAAAATCAGTTTGCCCGATTTCCTGTTTTGCATTTTGAACCTGCGATTGTTTTGGCTGAACTTTTTCCTCCATTTCTTCTTTTGGTTTAACCTTGTCAATCGCTTCAGTAATTTTATTTTGTAACCCGACATTTTCCATAAATTGGTTGAACGGATTCATAGGAGATGCCTGAATACTTTCACGTGCAATATCCATAACATCATTTTGAACCTGCGAAGTATAATTTTCACTCTTTTCTTCCGTAATTTGCTGAGCTTTTTCTCTTGCACGCTTAAAAATAGCGTCCTTAATAGAAGCCGTTTCTCTACGGTCAATAGTCGGTTTAACATCTATGAAATGAAAATTATCCATTATTCCTCGGGTTTTTAATAGCTGAACCATACCTGCTTGTGCAGGCATGAAAATATATTCTTATCCTATACTTCTATAAAGTATTATTCAATCAAAAAATTAACTAAATTTTATATATTTTGGATATATTGTAACATGTTTTAACAAAAGAAAAGAATTGAAATGATACTCCTAACTCAATGTTTATAATATAATATTTAAAAGAGGGTTAGAAATGAAGTATTCAAAATATTCAGCAGTAATTGTAGGAAGTGGAATATCCGGATTATTTTGTGCTCTGAAACTTGCTCAACAAATGAATTTGCCTGACGGGGTGCTAGTTGTTACAAAATCAAATTTTGGTGAAAGTAATTCAAAATATGCTCAAGGCGGTATTGTCGGAGTCATGAATGACAACGAAAAAGATTCTGTTGAATTACACATACAGGATACTTTAAAAGCAGGCGCAGGATTGACTGAACCTGATATTACAAGATTTATCTCTGAAAATTCAGATGAAGTAATCAATGATTTAATAGATTTTGGGGTAGATTTTGACAAAGATGAAAACGGAAAAATAACTTATACGCTTGAGGGTGCTCACAGCGTAAACAGAATACTTCACGCAGGCGGTGATGCAACAGGCAGTGTTATTGAAAAAACCTTATGCGAAAAACTAAAAGAAAGCTCTAATATAGATATCATTGAAGATACTATTGTTGTTGAGTTATTAACAGATGCTGACAATGAGTGCAAGGGCGCAATAATATATAATGATAATACTCAGGAATATGAAACAATCTATTCTTCTGCAATGATTTTAGCAACAGGCGGAATCGGTCAATTATACAAATATACAACTAATCCTGCTGTTGCAACAGGAGATGGTATTGAACTTGCATACAAAGCAGGCGCAATACTTCAGGATTTGGAATTTGTACAGTTTCATCCGACTGCATTAGCCGTTGACGGATTAAAAAACAGATTTTTAATTTCCGAATCAGTCAGAGGGGAAGGCGCAATTCTTCTTGATAAAGACAATAACGAATTTATGTCAGAATACAGCGAATTAAAAGAACTTGCACCTCGTGATGTGGTTACACGTGCAATTTTTGACCACGCAAAAGGCGAAAATGTTTATCTTAATGCAACAGTTATTCCTGAAGATAAGCTTGAAAAAAGATTTCCGACAATCATGAAGGTTTGCAAAAAATACGGTATAGACATAAAAAAAGATTATATTCCGGTAGCACCCGCAGCACATTATTATATGGGCGGCATTAAAGCTACACCTGACGGAAGAACATCTGTAAGAGGTTTGTATGCAATTGGAGAATGTGCTTCAACAGGTTTGCACGGTGCGAACAGACTGGCCAGCAATTCACTTTTAGAATGTGTGGTTTGCGCTCACGAATTGGCTAATTATCTGTCTTTTAACAACCTTGAACCGCCTAAAAGAATTGATGAAACTATAATGGCTACCCTTGAAAAATATACAGAACCGTTAAGCGATGAAAGTTTTGATATTGATTCAATGAAACAAACTTTAAAAGATATAATGTGGAAATATGCAGGAATTTTAAGAAATGAAGATTCTCTTTTGAAAGGTCTTGATGAAATATATAAATTAAAAGACAATTTTAAAAGAGGTGCAAAATGTTTAAGTAAAAGCGAATATGAGCTTAGAAATATGCTTTGTGTTGCACAATTAATAATAAAGTCAGCATTAAAACGGAAAGAATCTCGAGGAGCTCATTACAGAACAGATTTTCCTCAGAAAAATGAAGAAGCTGTTCACAATTGTGTTATAAAAGGAGAGGGAGAACCAAGTTTTGTTAAATAGATTTTATATTGAAGACCACGTAAAAAATGCATTAAAAGAAGATGTTAGTTTTGAAGATATAACAACAGATAACCTTACAGGGGTAAATGATACACTGTCTTGCGTTCTCAATACCAGAGAGGACGGCGTTTTTTGCGGGAAAGATGTATTTGAAACAGTTTTTAGAGTATTGTCAGATGATGTAAAAATAAAATTCTTTGTTGAAGACGGTGACGAAATAAAAAATGGTGATAAATTAGCGGAGATTTCAGGCCCTGCAAGAGCAATTCTTACAGGTGAAAGAACTGCACTTAATTATATCCAAAGAATGAGTGCTATTGCAACAAAATCAAGAGAATTTCAAAATGCAATAAAAGAATATGGTGTAAGAATGGTTGATACAAGAAAAAATACACCTAATTTCAGAATTTTTGAAAAATATGCAGTAAAAACAGGCTGTGGATATGTACACAGATTTAACCTTTCTGACTGTGCAATGATTAAAGATAATCACGTAAAATTCGCAGGTTCAATTACAAAAGCAGTTGAAAAACTTAAACAATCAATTTCACACGCACATAAAATTGAGGTTGAATGTGATACCTTAGAACAGGTAAAAGAGGCTGTTGCCTGCGGAGTTGACATTATTATGCTTGATAATATGTCTTGTGATACTATGAGAGAAGCAGTTAAAATAATAGACCATAAGGCGATTGTAGAAGCTAGCGGAAGGGTAAATATGGATACTCTTAAAGAGATTGCATCAACAGGAATAGATGTAATTTCATCAAGTGCAATCGTTGCAAAAGCTCCTACTATGGACTTAGGACTTGATTAAAGATATAGTATTGATTATATATTTATTTTTATAATAAAATAAATATTGAAAATATATGACACGAACTTAAATGAACCTTATTCTACACAATGATATATTTAAGATTTAAGTGAGGTCAAAGTATTATGAAGATAAATAGAAATTATAAAAACTTAAATGAAAGTTATCTTTTTTCAACAATAGCAAAAAAAGTTCAGGAGTTTTCAGCTAAAAACAAAAATATTGAAATTATAAAACTTGGGATTGGTGATGTGACGTTGCCATTGTGTCCTGCCGTTATTGAAGCTCTCCATAATGCAGTAGATGAAATGAGCCAAAAAGAAACCTTTAAAGGTTATGGTCCTGAACAGGGGTATGATTTTTTGAAAAATTCCATTCAAAATTATTATAAAAAGAATAATGTTTCAATCGATGCAGATGAAATATTTATTTCAGACGGGGCAAAAAGCGATTTAGGGAATATTCTTGATTTATTTGATAAAGATAACACCGTTTTAATTCCTGATCCTGTATATCCTGTTTATGTAGATACAAACACAATGGCAGGCAGAAACATCGTTTTTATTGATGCGAATGAAGAAAATAATTTTCTGCCACTACCTGACGAAAACATTAAGTGCGATATTATTTATATATGTTCTCCAAACAATCCTACCGGTGCAACATATAACAACGAACAACTTAAATTATGGGTAAATTATGCTTTAAAAAATAATGCAGTTATTTTATACGATTCAGCATACGAAAGTTTTATTTCAGAAGATAATTTACCAAAAAGTATTTATGAAATAGAAGATGCAAAAAAATGTGCGATAGAATTCTGTTCATTCTCTAAAACAGCAGGTTTTACAGGTACAAGATGCGGGTATACCGTAGTCCCAAAAGAACTGGTTTTTGATGAAATGAGTCTTAATAATATGTGGTTAAGACGTCAAACAACAAAATTTAATGGTGTTCCATATATTGTACAAAAAGGTGCGTCGGCAGTATTTACGGATGTCGGTCAAAAACAAATACAAGAAAATTTAAGCTATTATAAAAATAATGCAAAAGTTATAACGGACACTCTTGATAAATTAAATATAAAATATACGGGTGGAAAAAATTCTCCTTATATCTGGTTAAAATGTCCTGATAATATGAATTCGTGGGATTTCTTTGACATGCTTTTAACCAAAATAGGTGTAGTTGGGACTCCGGGGGCAGGATTCGGCAAAAACGGTGACGGATGGTTTCGTCTTACATCCTTCAACACCTTTGAAAAAACAACCGAAGCAATGGAAAGATTTTATAACCTGCTTAAATAATAATTTCACCCGTAAACGAATAATCAGCTCTTCCTGACATAAAAACATTATGATTTGTGTCAGATTTACTGCCGTTCCACTCAATAGTAAGAGCACCACCGGGGAGATTTGCTTTAACTTTATTAGTCAAATACCCGTTCAGAATACCTGCAACTGTTGTTGCGCAGGCACCTGTGCCACATGCAAGAGTGATTCCGCAGCCTCTTTCCCACACATTTATATTGACTTCATTTTTTGATAAAATTTCTACAAATTCTACATTTGTTTTTTCGGGGAAAAGCCCATCACATTCTATTTTTGAACCGTATTCCAACGCAAACTTTTTACTGTCATTTTCCACAAAAATAATACAGTGAGGGTTTCCCATACTAACAGCATTTAATAAAAATTTTTTATCCCCGAGAGTATATGGAATATTCAGATTATTTTCTGATTTGCAGGGAACTTCTTTTGGTTCTAAGATTGGTCTTCCCATATTAACTCTTATTTCATTTTCAGATATTATTTCCGGTATGATTATGCCGGCTTTTGTTTCAACGCTGAATTCTTTTTTATCGACAAATTTTTTATCATATACATATCTTGCAAAACATCTCATTCCGTTCCCGCACATTTGGGCAACAGAACCGTCAGAGTTATAAAATATCCAGGAAATATCAGTATTTTGTGAATTTGGATTTACAATAATTAAACCATCTGCCCCAATTCCAAAATTTCTGTTACATAATTTTTTTGCTAAATTATCAGGTGAGAATTTGGTATTTTTGTATTCTTCATAGTCAAGAATAACAAAATCATTCCCTAAACCATTCATTTTTGTAAATTTTATTTTTGTCATAAATTAATCCTTTAAGTGCTCTTTTATAATAAAAAATTCATAATAAAAATGCCATAATTATAATTTGTAAATAACTGTAAAATAAATATTTTTTAGCACATTTTTTAGATTTTTTATCAAATTTATCCTTAAATTATCAAAAATTATTTATTTTTTCAAAAATTTTGAATAAAAATCTCCAAATTTTACAATTTTATTTAATAATATAAAAACTTTAGAAAACTTAATACATTATTGAATTTGACGGAGTTCAAACAGAGTAAGATAATTACAGTATGTGTAGAATCGGTTCAATTAAGTCGAAAAAATATATTCATCCATCAATAATTTTTAAATTAATGCGTTCGCAACAAAAAGGACATGATAATTCAGGTTTTGCTTTTGTTGCGCAGGATTTGGGCGGGATCTTTGAGAATTACAAAGATTTGCCGATATTGTCGATGGCAGTTACTGATGAAGGTATGAAATATGCAGAAGATTTATTGCACCAAATTGGATTTGTAAGAGTATTTCAATACACTCCGGAAGTATATCCTGACAGTTCTTTTGAAATTGAAACAATGCCAAATTATGTATTTGAAGTCTTTCAATATCCCAAAAGTTATAAAAATGCATCGAGGGAAGAAAAAGAAAATTTATTATTGGATACCCGATTAAAACTTCGTTCATATTTAGAAAAAAATGAAGAAGGTTTTGTATATTCTTTTTGGGAAGATGTTATATCCTTAAAAGAAATTGGAAATCCAAGTGATATTGGAAAATATTTTAACCTTTGGAATGAGGACGTAAACATAAGAGCAAAAATTATAACTGCCCAGTGCAGACAGAACACAAACTACGATATTGTTCGTTATGCGGCACACCCATTCTTTTTACAGGGTTATACAACTTTGACAAACGGAGAAAATACTTTTTACGAAAAAAATAAGTTGATGCAAAAAAAACTTCATCGCGGATATATAGGTTTTGAATCCGATTCACAATGTTTTTTATATACCTTGCATTATGTTCACAAAATTTTAAAGTGGCCGTTAAAATATTATAAACACGTTTTGACTCCGCTTCCGTTTGAAGAAATACAAAAAAGAGATAATAAAAATGTATTGGAACGAATTAAATCATCTTTATCAAATTTGGAAATAAACGGTCCAAATACAACCATTGGGGTTCTTCCTGACGGAACAATGTTTAATGTTATTGACTCAAAAAAACTCAGACCAACTGTTATTTGTAAGGATAATGACATGGTTGTAATGACTTCGGAAGTTTGCGGTGCTAATGAAATTTTACCGGACAGAGATATTTCAAAAGATATATATACAAACGAAAGAGAGCTGGTAGTTGTAGATAATGATTTAAATATTCAAAGGATTAAACAATGAACATAAACAGTATTTCAAAAGATGATTTACCTTGGATAGTAGAATATGACAGTGAAAAATGCATGTTATGCGGACATTGTGTTGCTGCGTGTTCATTTAATGCAATAAAAGTTGATGTTCAAAAAAGAAAAAAAGTTCGTGCAATTTCGAATGAAGAAGGATTTCAAATAGATGAAGATCAAAAAGCAATTCCTGTAATAAAACAGGTTATTGATGCAAATAATTTTTGCAGGGGCTGTGGTATATGTAAAAAAGTTTGTCCAAACGGTGCAATAAATGTAAGAAGAAACCAGACAGAAATTTTTGGTACAAGATACAGAGCGAAAACAGCTCAATCAGTAAAAAGAGGAGGAAGAAGTAATCTTCATACCGAAGGCCGAACATTAGATAAAATAAAAGTTGGCAGAATATCACAAATGACTGACCCGTCTTTAGATGCTCTCAGACATACATTTGATTTAAGAACAACTTTAGGAAGAGTTGTCAGCGCAAATAATCTTGATTTTAAAGTCGTTGACGGAGAATTACAGGAAAATAAAAAAGAATCGTTGCCTGCAAACAACTCGATTTATCCGATTATGATAAGTGATATGTCAATAGGTGCGCTTTCTCCAAGAATGTGGGAATCTATTGCAATTGCAGTTGCCTACCTGAATGAAGTGAAGGGAATACCAATAAGAATGGCAACAGGAGAGGGTGGTATTCCAGATAAATTATTAAGATCAAAATACCTAAAATATATGATTCTGCAAATTGCATCAGGTCATTTTGGTTGGAACAGAATAATAAATTCCATGCCGTATATGCAGGAAGATCCTGCAGGAATTATTATAAAAATCGGACAAGGTGCAAAACCGGGTGATGGCGGACTATTAATGGCAGAAAAAAATGTAAAACTTATTCAGGAAATCAGAGGTGTACCAAAAGCAGATTTATTATCTCCGCCGAACCATCAGGGACTTTATTCCATAGAAGAAAGCGTTCAGAAAATGTTTTTATCTATGAATTGTGCATTTAAATTCAATGTTCCTGTTGCAATAAAAGTTGCAGCATCTGCTACAAGTGTCAGTGTATATAATAATCTTTTAAGAGATCCCTACAATATTGTCGGCGGATTTTTTATTGATGGTATTGCAGGCGGAACAGGTGCGGCACACGAAATTTCATTAAACCACACAGGGCATCCTATTGTATCGAAATTAAGAGATTGCTATCTTGCTGCAGTTCATCAGGGGAAACAAGGTCAAATACCTATTTTTGCAGGAGGCGGAATTGGGATGAACGGTAATTTGGCAGCTGATACTTTCAAAATGATATGTTTAGGCGCTAGTGGGGTATTTATTGGTAAATTAATTCTACAAATTGCAGGATGTGTAGGTAATGATTTTGGGAAATGTAACGGCTGTAATACAGGCAAATGCCCAATAGGAATCACAACCCAAAATCCTAAACTTATGCAAAGACTTGATGTTGACAGAGTTGCTGAAAATATCGTTAATTATATTTGTGCAACTGACATTGAGCTGAAAAAACTTCTCGCTCCTGTAGGGAATTCAACATTACCGATCGGACGTTCTGATGCACTTGTGTGTGTGGACAAGAATGTTGCTGAAAGACTAAATATACAATACGTATGTTAAAATTTTACTCAAGGGAAATATGAAAAAATATATAAATACAATTGAAAATGATAAAAGAACATCAACTCAAAATTTGATGCAAGAGATTTGGGACGCAATAGATAATGGTTGTACCGAATTTGAAATAAATGCATGTGGTCAGCATAATATTGGTGGTTCAGTCTGGTCAAAAGACGGAAGTCCTTTAAACTTTTACATTAAAAACCCCGGACAGCGTGTCGGTTCTATGGGTGCAAAAGGTACAAATATATATGTAGAGGGCTCTGCTCCTGCTGATACAGGCTGGTTAAATTCAGGTGCAAAAATTGTTGTTAACGGAGATTGTGGTGACACTACGGGACATTGTGCTGCATCAGGAAAAATATATGTAGCAGGTAATGTAGGAACAAGAAGCGGAGCTTTAATGAAAAAAGACCCGAAATTTGAGACTCCTGAATTATGGGTTCTAAAATCAACAGGTTCTTTTTCTTTTGAGTTCATGGGTGGCGGAGTTGCCGTCATTTGCGGTATTGATTGCGAAGATATGCCATCTGTTCTTGGCGACAGGGCCTGCGTAGGAATGGTGGGCGGAATTGTCTATGTAAGAGGGAATATAAAAAACCTCTCTGACGATGTATTTCTTTTGGATTTGGATGAACACGATATTGATTTTTTAAAAACAGGATTAAAAACATTTTTATCAGAAATAAATAAAGAAGAATATTACGAAAAACTATGTGCATTTAATCAATCCGGCGAAGACAATACAACCTGGCATAAAATTGTCGCAAAAACTTATGAAGAAAGAAAAAAACAAACAAATATTTCTTTAAAAACTTTCAGGATAAATAAATGGTTTGAAGAAATCGGAGGTTCAATATTTTCTGATTTAACTTACGACGATTTTGAATCTTATGATTTAGTGCAAACAGGAGTTTCACGATTAAGAAAACCGAAATGGAAAAATTATGCATATTCAGCACCGTGCGAATATAATTGTCCGATTAAAATACCTACACAAAAAAGATTTTCTTTGCTAAGAGCAGGAAAAATAAAAGAAGCTCTGGAGCTAGTATTAGAATACAGTCCGTTTCCTGCAAGCGTATGCGGGCAAGTTTGTCCGAATTTATGTTTAAATAACTGTTCAAGAGCTTCTTTTGATGAACCACTTGATGTTAAAATGCTTGGCTCTTTATCTAAAGATATCCAAATTAAACCTTTTGAAATAACTAAAAATAAAAAGATTGCAATTATAGGAAGCGGTGTTGCAGGGATATCAACGGCTTGGCAATTAACCAAAAAAGGTTATGAAACAGAGATTTTTGAACAGGACGATAAAATAGGTGGGAAACTATCTCAGGTAATTCCTGAAGAACGTTTAAGCAAAGAAATTTTAGAAACCGAACTTGAACGGTTTAAAAATTTGGGAATAACAATTCATACCTCAGTAAAAATAACAAACGAATTATACAAAAAAATAGAACAGGATTTTGATGCAGTTGTTCTGGCAATAGGAGCACACGGTGCAGTTGTAATACCGTTTGAGGGTTATGAACGACTAATTAAAGGATTGAACTTTTTAAAAGATGCAAAAAAGGGTAAAAAATATAATCTTGGCGAAAAAGTTGTAGTAATCGGTGCGGGAAATGCCGCAATGGACGTTATAACAGAAGCCTATAAACAAGGTGCAAAAGAAGTAACGGCAATAGATATACGAGAACCTTCCGCCTTTGAAAAAGAATTAAATACAGCAAAAAATCTTGGCGCAAAAATCATTTACCCTTGTTTTACTCAAAAAATTACAGAAGAAGGAGTGTTACTTAAAGACGGCAAATTTTTAGAAGCTGATAGTGTAATTATCTCTGTGGGTGACAGACCGGTTTTTGATTTTCTAAATAAAACTTATTTAGATGAAAAGTCAAACATAAAAATTAACGAATTTATGCAAACAGAAAACCCGAAAGTATTTGCAATCGGTGATGCTCACCGTTCCGGTTTATTCACAAATGCAATTGCTGACGGGAAACATTGTGCTGAAAATATTATTAAATTTTTAAATAATGAACCGCTGCACGAATTAAAAGAAAAAGATGTAATTCCGGAACACAGAATTAAATCAGAATATTACGAATGCTATAATTCAAATTGTGACAACGAACAAAACAGATGTATGTCTTGCGGATATTGCAGAGATTGCGGATTATGCAAACAAAGTTGTCCTCAAAATGCAATAACAAGATTTGAAAAAGAAAACGGCAAATTTGAATATGTTTCAGACCCTGAAAAATGTATAGGCTGCGGTATATGCGCAGGCCTGTGTCCTTGCGGCATTTGGGAAATGGAAGAAAATAAATAATTTAATATTTATCACTTTTAAACCTTTGCTAAAGACTCAGATATCAAATCCCGGGCTAATTTAGGCATATCCATTTTATCTGTACAGATTTCTATATAACATAACTTATCTTTTTGTTCTCGCTCGGCATCAATTAATGCATCGTGAAGTTCTTGTTCTGTTTCAACTTTAATGCTCCACGATTTCCCGTTAAATACGGCGGGAAGTTTAGAATAGTTCCAGGAAGCAATATTGTTAAATAAATCCATAGGATCTTTACATAAAGCTCTTTCGATTGTATAGCCCGAATTATTTATAACAATTATAATCGGCTTAACACCATATCGCATCATTGAACTTACTTCTTGGGCTGTTAACTGATGAGATCCGTCTCCGGTAACTAATATAACCCTTTTATTCTTTTCTGCTATGGCTGCACCAAATGATGCAGGAGTCGCCCAACCGATAGAACCCCATAAAACCTGATTATATAGATGAGCACCTTTTGGTAATTCCAATGTTGCAAAGCCAAATTCAATAAGACCGGTTTCAGAAAATACTATGTCATCTTTTTTTATAAAATCTTGTATTTGCGAATAAATAAACTTAGATTCCAGTGGTTTATTTTCTTCTGTTTCTTTAATTAAATTTTGAGGTATAACCTCAGGGTATTCTTTTTCATATACAGGTACGATTTTTGAAAGTCTTGCTAATACATCTTTCATTAAAACATTATCATATCTTATATATTCAACCGTTGTATAAGTTCCTTCTATATCTATCATAGATGTAGGTTCAAAATTATAATCGAATCCAAAGGTATTTAAGTCACTATATATTGCACCTACCGTAATAACACAATCTGAATCATTAACCATATTGTATGCAATTTTATTGCCGTATTTTCCCAAATACGTTCCCAAATAACCTTTGTAGTCCCAATTTAATATTCCTTTTCCCATTAATAAATTAACTGCAGGATACTTTGATTTTTTAAGAAAATTCAAAAGAGTACCCTTTGCTTCAAATCTTTCAGCCAAAATATCTGCTATTACTATAGGATTTTTTGCCCTTGATAACATTTTCATAATATGTTCAACGACTCTGTTCAACATATCAGGATTACTTGTCATTTTTTGAAGACAGGGAATATCGTTTATTTTTTGAGAACAAATATCTTCAGGGATAGCTATATATACAGGTTTCTTCTCATTAATAAATTCCGATAGAACTCTGTCTATTTCTGTTTTAGCATTTTTTTCATTCAGATAAGCTGTTGTCTGGACAACATTTGAATAAGCATTTTTAAATGCATAATAATCAGGATTTGCAAAATTATGATGTAATAATGTTTTTTGAGAAATATTTTTAGTTGCAGGTGTCCCAACTATTTTAATTACAGGGACATATTCTGCAAAACTACCTGCAACAGCATTTATGGCAGACAATTCACCAACTCCGAAAGTTGTAACTAATGCTCCGTAACCTTTAACTCTTGCATAGCCATCTGCAACATAACCGGCATTTAATTCATTTGTGCAACCCACCCAATTTGTATTTTTATTTCTTTCAATTGCTTCAATGATGTTAAAATTAAAATCTCCGGGCAAACCAAATATATCTGTTATTCCCAATTCTTCAAGCCTTTTGATTAAATAATCGGCAACTGTTATTTCTGACATAATTTATTTTTCTCCATTTTTTGCATTAGTAATAAAGGTGCAGAACGCACCTTTATTACTGATTAGTTCCAATCAGAAGCGATAATTATTGCATATTTAAATACATATCAACTTCTAATGGGGTTACGTAGGTTCTATATGTTTCGCATTCTTTTTCTTTTGTCGCAACAAATTCATTAAATATATGGTCACCAAGTGCCTCTTTAATGATTTCATTTTTATCAAGTAAATTTATAGCTTCTTCAAGACTTGACGGAAGAGAATCGATTTTTGCACGTTTACGTTCTTTTTTCGTCATACTGTAAATATTTTCTTCAATTTGCAAAGGTGGTTCAATTTTGTTTTCAACACCATCTAAAATAGCACCCAATATAACAGCCAATGCCAAATACGGATTACAAGACGGATCAGGAGAACGAAGTTCAACTCTTGTCGCATTTCCGCGTTTTGCGGGAACTCTTATCAATGCAGAACGATTTGCCAAACTCCATGCCAGATAGACAGGGGCTTCATATCCCGGAACTAATCTTTTATAACTGTTAATTGTCGGGTTAGTTATTGCAGTAAAAGATTTTACATTCTTTAAAAGTCCGCCAATACTGTATAATGCTTCTTTAGAAAGTTGGTAAGTTCTTTCGGAATCAAAGAAAAGGTTTTTACCATCTTTAAATAATGAAACATTACAATGCATGCCTGAACCATTAATCCCAAAAATCGGTTTTGGCATAAATGTCGCAACAGCACCATTTTGTTCAGAAATTGCAGATACAACATACTTAAAAGTCATAATATTATCCGCAGTAGTCAAAGCATCAGCATATTTGAAATCAATTTCATGCTGTCCTCTTGCAACTTCGTGATGGCTGGCTTCTACCTCAAACCCCATTTCTTTCAGAGTTTTTACCATTATTCTGCGCAAATTTTCACCCTTATCAGTAGGAGCGGCAGAATAATACCCTGCGTTATCATTTGTTTTTAATGTAGCATTCCCATTTTCATCTTTTTTAAAAATAAAAAATTCTGCTTCCGGCCCTACATTCATCGTATAGCCCAATTTTTCAGCTCTTGCTATCATCTTTTTAAGATTACATCTCGGGCAACCTTCAAAAGGAGTCCCGTCAGCATTATGAATGTCACAAATAAATCTTGCAACCTTTACTTCATCATCACTTCTCCACGGTATAATTGCAAATGTTTTTAAATCAGGATAAAAATACATGTCAGAGGTTTCAATACTTCTAAATCCCTTAATTGATGAACCGTCTAACATTATTTCATTATTAAGAGCACTGTCAAGCTGTTCAGCAGGAATTGACAAATTTTTCATAATTCCGTTTATATCGCAAAATTCAAGTTTTATAAATTCGATGTTATTTTCGTCTACTATTTTTTTAATTTCTTCTTTTGTTAATACTTTTTTATAATCTATGATACTTGCTTTGCTCATAACTACATTACTCCTATTTTACTCGATAACTATTATATATTGCATTGTTTTTTTATGTCAAAATACAGTAAGTTTATCAAAATTGTAAATATTCTACATTATTATAGAAAAATACACGTTTACAAAAAAAATAAAGAATAATTTTAACAAAACAAAACAAATTTTTATAAAAAAATTAAAAATTTTAATTCATTTCTTTTATAAAAAGCTAATTTCTATTCATTTTACAATTCTTCATATTAACATTTGGCAAAAACTAATATCTTGCTCTGTTAAAACGGTTGTAATATGGATTATTATAGCTATATGAGCCCATTTGGTTTGGTGTTCTGTAACCGTAATATCTTGCTTGTTGCGGAGAAAAAATATAATTTTGACGTTGCTGTCTTCTGTACCTGTTGGCAAAGGTATTTTGCGGATAATATTTTGCTCTGTTTTGGGCATATCTTGTATAATTTGTTTCATTATTTATGCTTAGCGCATAAACTGAATTAGCAGAAAAACATATAAATGTAATTAATAATAAAGTAAATACACGTTTCATAAAATTACCTCTTATATAATTTTACTTATTTTATAAAAAATATCAACATAATCAATTGTATTAGGCAAGAACTTGCTTAAAAAAAATGTTCATGTTTTAATAATTCTACTGAGGCAAAGCCTCTAGTAAAACGAAAGGGCCGGCGGGGTAAATATATTGTGCAGGCATCGGTAAAAGACCGATAGAACCAAATATTTGAATACAAAGCGAAATATAAAATTAGCAAAATTTGCAGGCTTTTGTTACGGCGTTAAAAGAGCCGTTGATACTGTGAAAAAATTAAAAGCCGATAATCCTGATAAAAATGTATATGTATTAGGCGAACTGATACATAATACTCAGGTTATTCAGGAATTAGACGCAATGGGAATAAAAACTATTGACGAATTACCTGAAAAAGGTGATGGAATCTGTGTAATCAGAAGTCACGGAGCATCGCCTGAAGTATTTGAAAATATAAAAAAAGCAGGATTTGAAATAGTTGATTTAACTTGTTTAGACGTGAAAAAAGTTCAACAGCAGGCAATTGAACTTGCAAAAGAAGATTATTTTCTGGTTATTGTCGGCAAATCAGAACATCCCGAAGTGGTTGCAATAAAAGCTAATGCAGAGTTATACAGCAAGAATGTCGTTGTTGCAAGCACACCTGAAAAATTAAAACCTTACGAAGAACAAATCAAAAAACATAAAAAAGTCGGTGTTGTTGTTCAAACTACTCAAAGAGTTGAAAATTTATTAGAAATAGTAAAATATTTAACTCCAATATCTAAGGAATTAAGAGTTAAAAATACTATTTGTCAAAGCACTTCTATGCGTCAGACTGAGGCAAGAGAATTAGCAAAAGAGAATGATTTAATGGTTGTTGTCGGATCTAAAAAAAGTGCAAACACAACACACTTGGCAGAAATTTTAAAAGATTATTCAAAAACAATTCATATAGAAAATGACGAAGAATTGAAAAATTATAAAGATATCATAGAAAGTTCAAATGATATTGCAATTACTGCAGGGGCTTCAACACCTCAGTCAGTAATAGAAAAAGTTGTAAAAGAAATACAAGGAGGAATATAAATATGGTTACAATGGAAAAAACATTAGATGAATTCGAAAAATTATTAGAAGAATCTCTATCTAAACAACACGCAGTTGCAGATATCGTAGAAGGTACTGTAATGAAGAAAGAATCAGAAGGATACTTAGTAAGTGTTAAGGGGGCTAAAATGGAAGCTTTCTTACCATTAAAAGAAATCTCATCTGACGAAACACTTGAAATCGGTGATATCAGAGAATTTTATGTATTAAAAGAAGAAGATAACGAAAGTGCAATGCAATTATCATTAAGCAGAATTGCATTTGCTCAGGCTTGGGCTCAACTTAATGATGCTAAACTTCAAGGCGATACTATCCTTGCAAAAGTTGAAAAAACAGTTAAAGGCGGTGTATTGGTTGACGTTGCAGGTCTTAAAGGTTTCATTCCTTCATCTCAACTTAGAACAGGTACTCCATTCGACGGTTTAGTAGATACTAAGGTTGAAGTTAAAGTTCTTGAAGCTGACCCTAAGAAAAACAAACTTATCTTATCTCAAAGACAAGCAGTTGCAGAACAAAGAGATCAGGTAGTTGATAATGTTCTTGCTTCATTAGAAGAAGACTCAATCGTATCAGGTACAGTTGTAAGAATCACAGATTTTGGTGCTTTTGTTGATATCAATGGAATTGATGGTTTACTTCCAATTTCTGAAATTTCTTGGCAAAGAATTAAACACCCGTCTGATGTTCTTACTTTAGGCGATACTATTGAAGTTAAGATTATCAAAATTGATATGGAATTAAAGAGAATTTCATTATCATTAAAGAGAATGGGCGAAAACCCTTGGCAGCAAATTGAAGGTCAATTTGAAGAAGGTCAGGTAGTTACAGGTACTGTTAACAAAATCACTACATTCGGTGCATTCATTAACATCTTCCCTGGGGTTGAAGCATTATTACCTGTAGCAGAAATGAGTGACGAAAATGTTAACCCATTCAATATGTTCAAAGTAGGTGACGAAGTTAAAGTTCTTATTAAGAGATTCACACCTCAAGAACACAGAATTGCTTTGAGCTTAAAAGATATTCCTAACGAATAATCAGCTCATTACAAAGATTAAAAGTAGGTCAGGTTAGTAAATCTGACCTACTTTTTTATTATCCTATTTAACTAATTCCTTTTTTAAAATTACCTAAATTTGGCGATTATTCTCTAAAAATTTGGTTTAATAATGTGATTATGAAATTTATTAAACTATTAAAATTCTTAAATAAAAAAGTGGAAAAGTATGACAAAATAGCTCATACAAATCCATTTACAATTCCTCGACACAACTACACAATTGTTTGGGTAGAAACAGTGGATAAAGGATTCCCTCTCAAAGATATGTAGCATCTCTCTGCATACTTAGCCTGCCTCTTTGCAGGCTTTTTTTATTGATGAAAATACTTCTCAACTATATGTATGATATTTGGTTTTACCTGTTAAATTATTAATATATTTTGTCGTCAGAACGTATTGTATAAGATTATACTTGACTTTTCATGAAAAAACCTTAATAAAAGCATGAAGTGGAAAGTTATAGATACCCCAAAAGAATAGGAGATTCATACCAATGGGTATGGCAGCATCACAAGCAAGATATTTGAGTCTGGTCGCTAGAAAGACTAACACAGAATATGAAGGACAACAAATCAATCAGGAAAGAGTTGTTCTTGGAAACCGTACTGCTGATTTGTTCAATCAAATGTTGAGAACAAGTGTTCCTACTTGTCCTGATAGTAATGATTTTACAACAGTTCAGTATTCTTGGAGTGATGGGTATAATGATACAGTTCTTTCTGATTACTATCAAATTAGTAATGCAGATGAGGATTACAACTATGTTGTAACTAACTATCATTATGAAGACGTTTACACAGGTCAACGTAAGGTCATGAAAGATCCGAAAGTTGTTGCTGACAGAACCGTTGAATACAATTATGATCCAACATCTACTGTTAACAATACTCCATTTGTCGTTCAGACAATGAAATATGATTTGGAAACAGATACATATATTGCAACAAGTGAAAATCGTGTCAGAAAAGAATTTACAAAAGTGTTTGATGCAGGCGATGTAAGACTGGAATTAGATGCAATTCATAACAGAACGTATAAAGCATACGCTCCTGCATTTGAATATGATGCGGAAACTAAAAGTTATAAATATCCGACTGACGAATATGATGATCAGGGTGAAAGAATTTATAAAATATTTACTCTAGTAGACAAAGACGATGACTTGCAGTTAATGAAACTTAAATCTACTTATGGTCCTGAATTAGATGAAAATGCAGATTATTACTATAATGCAGAAGAAGGCACTTATGTCTGCGGTAAAGATATTGATGAGATGAAGTATAATGCAGGTAAAGGTGCTGAAATCACTGTAAGACGTCAGTTTGACGGTACTGTGTTCTACACTGACGGAGAAAAATATGTAACAGCAGAAGAATTAAGAAATATCCCTCAAGAGGGCAATACTCTTAATCTTAAATCTGCGACAGAAAATATGACCTTCTATAATTATATGTCGATTGGTAATTGTAAGTTGCATGCCCTTACAAAGAAAGATTTGGAAGAAAATAAAGATATTACAACTGAGCTTCAACAAATTCTTACGGATATGAATAGTGAAGAAAAAGGTCATAAACAATCAGCAGCACATTTGAATGCTTGTTTTGATCCTGATACGGGCGAGTACTTAGGCGGACTATACTCTTTCACATATCAGGGCGAAAGATATTACGCAACAATGTCTGAACTGGACGAATCAGCAAGAAGTGCTTTTGATGATTTGGCATGGGAACTTGCTGACAACAAAATTGATTTCCAATTGGAAAAATTACCATTCTATAAAGCATTTTATATAAATACAAAAATCGAAGAAACTTCAAAAGCTTTATTAGAAACAGACGGTAAAGGAAGATTTACTTCCATGAGATTGGAAGATGATTCAACAGTTTATACCCTTAATACTGAAACAATCACAGATGAAGAAGCATACGCAGATGCTATGAATCAATATTATTACAAGATGGAAAAATATGATAAAGCGATTCGTGACATCAATGCAAAAACAGAGCTTATACAGGCTCAGGATAGAACATTAGAATTGAGATTAAAGAAACTTGATACTGAACAAAACGCTCTTCAAACTGAAATGGATGCAGTTAAGAAAGTCATCAGTAAAAATGTTGAAAGCAGCTTTAAGACCTTTGGCGGCGGCTAGGGGTAAATGGAATAAAGGGGTAAATAGTAGTTACCCTGCTTTAGCAGCATAAATAACGATAATAAAAATCGGAAACAATTATTACAAACAAAAAGGATAAATAAAAATGGCTTACAAAAATGACGGGTTACTCGTAATAGCAAACAAATTCGGAGCAGCATCAGCTGATGCAAAATGTATGCTGTATGAAACCTATGACAGATTAAGAGATTTAACTGTATCAGGTTCAGCCAGTTCAGGTACAGGTTTCGAAGCTGCAGGCGGATTTCTATATCAACTTGCAAGTTTGTTTGCACCGTCAGCCTTTATGAACACTTTAGGTGGAACATCATCATTTAATATTCCGGGAACATCGTATTGGTCTCCTTATGCAGGAGGTACCGGTACAATGAATGGGGGTTATGCCTCTTTCGGTCTAAGCGGGTTAGGTAATTATTCAGGGTTCCCAAGTGGTGCAGCAAATGTATCATGGGGCTTAGGTGCCGCTACGGGTGGAGCATCAGAAATTGACGGATTGATATCAGGATTAGGCTCTGCTAGTGGTTCAGCAACCGGATATGCGTCAAGTATCGGTAGCGTGGCAGATGTTGCAAGTGCTGCAGCGTATGGTTTGGGAACGGCTAATGGTTACGGTATAGGGAAACAAGGTATTTTGATGCCTATTGCAGGCTTAGTATCAGGATGGGGCGGTATCATGACTGCTGCCGCTCCATATCTCGGAGAATTTGGTTTGCCTGCTGTTGTTATGGGTAACTTGATGCAAGGTACTTCTTCTGCAGCACTGGCAGCGTATGAATCTGTTGCAAATAATGTTTTGAGTAATGCAGATACTATTCTTTCTCAAAAAGTTGCTAATATCGAAACCGTTTGTAAGATGTTAGATACTCAAGGCGATGTTGTAAGAAAAATGTTGAAAGAATCTATCGAAGGCGATAGCAAAGAAATACAAAATTTATAGGATAATTATTAAATGCAGGTTAGAACTTTTTTTAGAATAATGTTCAATAATATAATTCGTGATAATGTTTTTATTAATTCTATTAAAGCTTTTGTAAATTTTTGTTGCGAATTGGATATTCTTAATTATAAATCATTAAAGTATAGAAAGGAAATGCCGTTATCTATAGAGGATACTAAGAAAAATATATTTTTTCAGAGTATCGGCGGTGACAGAATAGACTGTAAATAATATATTAAGACATGTTACAGAAAGGGTGAAAAAGGCGCAATTATCATGCAAAACGTGTTTTTATATATTTGGAAGTCTAAGAATGGGAATTAATTAATATGTTAGACTCAGTAAAGACCTCCCTCAAACGAATAAGAAATTTTATTAGTTTTTCCAGATCGTTTTTCATCAGGAAAAACCCGATAAAAATGTTCGTTAATGAGTTAATAACTTCCTTGAAGGAAATGTTCAGCATCAGACAAAAGCTGAAAATGGCTCAATACAGGGTCAATTATCACAGACATCAACTCAATAAAATGGAAAGTCTGATAGCAGAAAGTAATGAACACACCTTCCTGAGAGGAAAGAATCTGAATGAAACCAGGTAAGTAAAGAAAAGGTGTCGAAATGGGCGTAATAGCTTCAACAATGCGATTAATGACTCTGACTTGTACCAAGAATTATTTGGAAATGAAACTTGCAAGCAATACAGAGAAAATGAGTGTTTTGACAGCTAAAATTACTGAGAATGAAGAATTTTACGGCAGTCTTGATCCTGAAGCTCCTCAAATGAG
>OMPX01000215.1 GCA_900313115.1 uncultured bacterium | reverse complement strand
CAGCAATTTCAACCTTGTTTATCAAAATAAAAGACCCCCAATTTGAAAATTTAATATAATTATTTCCAAATTGAAGGTTTTTATTCAAATTGTCAACTAATATTAAAGTAGTAAAACATTGTATCTAAAAATAAACTTATTCGTTCTTCTTTTTTCCTGTTTTAATAAATACACACAAACCTGTTATTAATATAAATAAGATAATACTGCTGATGATTAACCATATTTGTCCATTAGACAAAGGAAATACTTTATTAAAAGAACCTGAAGCATGTGGCTGTTCAGTATAGGTTTCATAGTTTATTCTATACTCTGTTCCGTCAGCAATTCCACCATGTATTTTAAAAATAGCCTGTCCCTTATTATCCTTAAAAATAACTTTTTTTCCGTCATCCGTTATTTCAACGTTTTGTTTATCATATTCTATTGTCGTATTTTCATTTTCGGTATGATCATCATATAATTTTGATTTAAAAAAAATACTCGGTAAATCATAAGAATTGGAAACAACCTTTATATCTTCTGCAATTTCTTGGTCATTGACATTTATATTCAAATTTTTAAAATTTTCAAGACAATCAATATTCTTTATTCTGTTTGCGGACAAATCAAGAACTGCCCCCTCTGTCATATGTAAATTGCGTAACGAAGATATATCTTCTATTTTGCATGCATTTATTCGTAAATCCTCTAGATTGTTTAAACTACATAATGGTGTTAAATCTCTTATATTTACATTATTAGTAAGTTCAAGCATCTTTAAATTTTTAAATTTTGATATCGGAGATAAATCAACAATATCATTGTCTACAAGAGATAGTCCTTCAACTGAGTCTGGCAAATATCCCAAAATGTTTAAATCAACAATTCCACAGTTATTTAGGCAAAACTGTTCACAATATGTAAATTTTTCTAGTCCTTTTGTAGTCTTTAGATTAATATTAGCAATATCCAAAGTTTTTACATCCTCAAGTTCCTTATTAGTTATATATAGTGTTTGTTTTTCATCATCACACCTTTCATATTCACCCTTATAATCATATTTTTTTAAGATTATTCCTATAGGCGCTAATTGTTCTTTCAAACACTTATATACTTCTTTATCCTCTATGTAAATTTCTATCTCTTGTAATTTGCTTTTACTCTTGTCTAATTCAATTGACGCATCTGTGACTCCTTTTAGAGCATCAATAGGGCAACTTTCGTATGAAATATAAAAAATCCCATTTTCTCCAAAAGACTCCCCCCATGAATTCAACGCTATAAATGCCCCATTGTTCTTTGGGACATTCCCATTATCAGCATCAAAATTGTTTCTATCATAATTATCATCCCACCCAATAATTGACACAGCATGAGTAGAATCCGTATTCCCAGCCAGCTGACTTGCATAGTACGTAACATTTCCGTTATCATTTGTATAAAATTTATCTACATCCACTACAGCCCATAGTGATCCATTATTCATTATGTGTTTTTTTACATTTTCATAAAATTTTTCTTCTTCTCCTTTATACTCATCCATATTGAATTCAGCAAAACTATATGCATACGCCTTTGGTTCTAAGCCTACAAATTTTTTCAAATCTTCCTCACTATATCGGCCACTATCTGTTTCTTTTTTATAATATGGAATTTCAGACTCCAAGACCGGTCCATCTTCATTTTCACAATAAGCAACAAACATTTCATAATTGCCACCCTCATCTTCAATAGTCTTTTTCATATCTTGACTTTCTTGGGTAAAGCCATTTTCTATACACTCTAAATGCATTTCTGAAAAATCATAATTTCCATAACCATGTAATTTCAAATATGTTTCAATCGTATTAATCGCGGAAAATGCCCAGCATGTTCCCCTGTTACCCTGATCTTTTACATCTATTTCAATCATATCTCTCAAATCATACTTTTCCGGTATATTTTTATCTTCACTTTCTTTAATATTTTCTGAAAAGACAATACAACCATTCTCAAATATAATTATGACGCTTATTATAATAACTAATATAGTTTTTTCTAAAAATCTTTTCATATTTTTCTCTCCGATTATATTTTTAACTAGTATTTGTTTATATGTAATTTATACTAATTCTTTTCATATATTAAAAGACCAAATATATAAAAATCACAAATGCAACTTTTAACTATTGGTCTCTAAACTTTTAGATTCTCTCTCAATTCTCTTATTTTTATTTATTTATTACTATAGAACTTATAACATTTTCTAAATCTTTTTGTAATGTAGTATATTCTACTGAGTCAGACATATCATCTGTTGGAGTATACACATAGTAATACTTAGAATTATATTGTCCTAAAAATACAAGTCCCGGATATTCTGTGAT
>OMPX01000069.1 GCA_900313115.1 uncultured bacterium | reverse complement strand
TTGGGGTAAAACATCCGACTATAAAGGAATGGATAGAAACATTTGTATTTGTTATTGTGATGGTAATAATCATCAGATATTTTATTTGCGAAATAAGATGGATACCGTCAGCATCAATGAAACCAACGCTAATAGAAGGTGACAGAATTGTCGTAGAGAGAATTACTCATTTCTTTAAAAAACCTCAAAGAGGAGATATTTTAGTTTTTTATCCCCCATTTATTAAATTGAATAATTCACCGCTTGGTATATTAGCAAGACGAACAGGAATCGGCTGCAATGATGTCGCATTTATAAAACGTGTTGTCGGGCTTCCGGGAGATACAATTGAAATCAAAAAATTACCTGATGGCAAAAATGTTGTTATAGTTAACGGCAAACCATTAAAAGAAGAATATATTTTGAGTGACTATGATTCTATACCGTGCTCTGACACAATGTATTGCGGTCCAATGACAGTTCCTCAGGGTAAATATTTTATGATGGGTGATAACCGTGGAAACTCTGAAGATAGCCGTTTTTGGGGATTTTTACCTGAATACAGAATTGTGGGCAGAGCAACTTGTATTTTTTGGCCGTTAAACAGAATAAAAGGTTTAGGGCTAAACAAATAAGTATAATATATAGAAAATGAAAATAAAAAATGAGGGTAAGAAATATTCTTACCCTCATTTTTTTATGTGTTTATTAAGTTATTTAATAGCATTCTTAGCTCTGTTAAGAGTCTTTTCTTTGCCGATAACTTCCAAGATACCTACCATATCAGCACCGCGAGTTCTGCCTGTAACAGCTGCACGAACAGCCCACATAGTTACTTTTGGTTTTATACCTTGCTCTTTCCAGTATCCTCTGAAGGTTTCCAGTTTTTCGTGCAAGTTTTCTTCACTCCATTCCCAACCTTCTGCTTTTTCAACAAAATCTTTCAAAACATTTTGAGAAACTTCTGTTTCAATTGTTTCTTTTCCTGACTCATCAAAATTAACCCCTTCACCAAAGAAGTATTCGACGGCATCAGTAATGTCTGATAACAAGGTTAGAGGTTCTCTTGTAATTTCTATCATCTTATCAAAATGTTCTTTTGAAAGTTCTGATAAATCATATTTTTCAAGATATGGTTTTAATCTTTCTTCAAGTTCTTCTAAAGATAATTGTTTAATGTAATGACTATTCATCCATTTTAATTTATCGTATTCAAAGATAGAATTTGAAGAAGATATTTCACCAATTCTGAAATCAGCAGCTATTTCATCAACAGATTTAATTTCTTCTCCGTCAGATGGAGCCCAGCCTAATAATGCAACAAAGTTAATCAATGCATCTGTCAAATAACCTTGTTTAACAAAATCACTAACAGCAGTAGCACCATGACGTTTTGATAATTTACTTCTGTCAGGAGCTAATATCATTCCCAAGTGACCAAAACGAGGAACTTCAGCACCTAATGCTTCGTAAATCAAAATTTGTTTATAGGTATTTGATATATGGTCTTCCCCTCTGATTACGTGTGAAATCTTCATTAACATATCGTCAATAACAACTGCAAAATTGTATGTAGGTGCTCCGTTTGATTTTTGAATAACAAAATCACCCAACAAATCAGTGTCCATGTGTAATTTACCTTTTACCAAATCATCAAATTCTAATATTGAAGAATCATGAAAAGCTCTTTGAGCTTTAGCAATATTGAATCTGATTGCAGGTTTTCTGCCTTCTGCTCTCAATTTTGCTTTTTCATCTTCTGTTAAATTTTCACATTTTTTAGAATATACATACGGTTTTTTATTAGCCGTTGCTTCAGCTTTTTCTGCCTCTAACTCTTCAGGTGTGCAGAAACATTCATAAGCATAGCCTGAATCTAAAAGTTGTTGAACATATTTTGGGTAAATATCAAAACGCTCAGATTGAGTGTACGGTCCATACGGTCCGCCAACATCAGGACCTTCATCCCAATTCAAACCTAATGCTTTTAAACTGTCAAAAATATTATCAATATATTCCTGAGAGGTTCTTTCAGCATCTGTATCTTCTATTCTTAAAACGAATTTTCCGTTATTTTTCTTTGCAAATAAATAATTAAACAAAGCCGTTCTGGCAGTACCAACGTGTAAATTACCACTTGGTGACGGCGCAATTCTAACTCTTACTTCTTCCATTATTACCCTTCTTTCTGTTTATAGTCTATATTTTAACACAAAAAGAAGGGGTGTTTTATTAAAATAAAAAATCTGTAATATTTACTTACGGCAATTATTTCAAAAATTTAAAAATAAATTTTCGATTAAATTTTTATATCGCCTTGTCTGAATATTTTTATGGATGCATCGTCAAAAATACCCGCTACGGTAGAGGCCGTTCCATTAGCATTTAATCCGCAATCAGGGACAACAAAATCAACATCATTGCCAATATATTCAATAGCTTCATCATAGGTTAAAGCTGCAGGCTGTGATGATAAATTAGCGCTTGTTGTAGCTAACACATGACCATCAATTGATTTACAAATATCAGAAAAAACTTCATTGTCTGGTACTCTAATACCGACAGTATCCATGCCTGATGTTACATAATCAGGAGTTTCTTTACTTTTATTCATAACGAGAGTCAATGCTCCGGGAAAATGTTCCTTCATGAGCTTATGAGCTGTTTTTGGAATATTATCCACATATTTTAAAAGCGGATACGTATCAAATGACATTAGAATTAAAGGTTTTTTAGAATCTCTGTGTTTTATTTTGTATATTTTTTCAACAGCAATCCTGCTTTCAGGCAAACACCCCAAGCCCCATACAGTATCCGTAACAAAAGCAATAACTCCGTCATTTTCTAAAATCTGCTTTATTTTAGAACAAGTTTTTTCATCTAACATTATTTTTCTTTTTTCTTTTTAGAGAAGAACTTTTCTTTTTTTGAATCTTCATCAACGTTTTCGTCATCATCGTCTTCATCATCGTCTTCATCTTCATCATCTTCGGCGTCATCATCGTCATCTTCTTCTGAAGATTCTTCCTGAGATTCATCGTCTGCATCGACATCAGATTCATCATCTTCTTCTATTACTTCTTCTGTTTCAGAATCTTCTGACTCATCATCAGAATCACTATCTTCTGATTTTTCCTGAGCTTTTGCAAGTTCTTCTAAACGCTCTTTTTCTTCATCTTCTTTTGCAAGAATTTCATTGATTTCATCTTCATTTTTTGCACGAATAACAGGAATAGACAACATTAAAGCCATTTGCTCGTCTTCGTGTTCAAAATTCAAATCTAATAACTCTCTGTCTAATTCCATATATTTAGACAACAATTCAATAAGCTCTCTTCTCATTCTGTCCATAATCGCAGGAGTAAGATTTGTTCTATCCTGCATAAGAACTAACTTTAAACGATTACAAGCAACATCTTTTGCGTTTGATTTTTCATCAGTTTTATTAAAAAAGCTCAACACCTTATTATATAAATCGGCAAAAATATCTTTCATGTTTATACCTTGCCTTTCGTAAATAAGTCTTTAATCTTATCGAAGAAACCTTTTTTAGGAGTAAGGTCTAACAATGGAACATCTTCGCCCATAATACGTTTAGCAACATTTCTGTATGCTTTCCCTGCCATTGCTTCTTCATCGTTTACAATAGGTTCACCCTTGTTAGTTGAAGTAATAATTCCGGTATCTTCAGGAATTACACCAATCAGGTCTGTTGATAAAATATCTACTACATCTTCAACACTCATCATATCATTTTGTTCAATCAATTTCGGACGAACTCTGTTTAATAATAATTTGTAACTTTCGATTTCTTCTTTTGCTTCAAGCAGACCGATGATTCTGTCAGCATCTCTTACCGCAGACATTTCAGGTGTTGTAACAACGATTGCTTCAGTTGCACCTGCAACAGCATTTTGGAAACCTTGTTCAATACCTGCAGGACAGTCTACTAAAATGAAGTCGTTTTTCTTTTTAAGTTGATCACAAATATCTTTCAATTGTTCAGATGTTACGGATGTTTTATCTCTGGTTTGAGCTGCAGCTAAAAGTGAAAGATTAGGATTCTTTTTATCTTTTACCAACGCTTGTTTTAGCTTACATCTTTCTTCTACAACATCAACAATTGTATAAACAATTCTGTTTTCTAAACCTAATAATAAATCTAAGTTTCTGAGTCCGATATCTGTGTCAATCAAAACTACTTTATTACCCAACTTTGCTAACGCAGTACCTATGTTAGCACTTGTAGTTGTTTTACCAACTCCGCCTTTACCTGACGTTATAACTATTACACGGCCAGCCATATTAATCTTCTCTCCTTAATGTTTTATAAATAACTATTTGTTCATTCTCTATTCTTGCCTCTTCTGGTGTAAACTCGTTTGATTTTTGTACATAAGGTACATTTACGGTATCGTTTCTTCTTGAATAGAGATGTGCTATTCTTAATTGAATAGGGTTTAATTTTAGTGCTCTTACTTTTGCATTTGTATTTCCTTTTGTCCCTGCATGAACTATTC
This sequence comes from uncultured bacterium, assembly GCA_900313115.1. GTDB lineage: Bacteria > Cyanobacteriota > Vampirovibrionia > Gastranaerophilales > Gastranaerophilaceae > UBA2883. The sequence goes on along the minus strand of OMPX01000069.1, from coordinate 4,468 downwards.
CGCCGAGGATACCCCAAACAGTAATATCTCCTGTTGCGTTGATTTCACTACCGGGGTGAGCATCGCCGATTAAGAAAATATTTCCTTCAAAAGAAACCGTTTGACCTGAACGCAAAGTCTGTGTCAGATACAATGTCTGTAAGTCTGATGTGTTTGACTTTATCAACTCAAGACCTTCAGGAGTAATTCCTTCTGTATCCAACAATACATACTTACCTTCTTCGGCACTTTCGATTGTTTCGGTTTTTTCATAATCCTCATCTAATTGTTCTTTGAACATTTGTGTAGGGAATATTACATCATTTTCATTTGTTTCTGCTCTTTCTTCAACAGTTTCTTTTGCTTCATTATTATCTATGTTAAAACTCGGTTCTGATTGAATTCCAAAAGTAACATCTAAAGCTGATTCAATGCTGCCAGGAGCAGATATTTCTTTTTCCTTAGGCTCATACAAATCTTGAGCTTCATCAACTTCATTTTCTGCTTCATTTAAAAATTCACGAGTTTCTTCTTCTAAATTTTCACTTTGAACTTCTTGAAGATTTTCAGAATTTGTAACAAAATCTCCTATTGAGTTCATCTTCTTCAACTGTTCAAATGAGCTTAACTCATTTTGATTCAAAGTTGAGTCTTGTTGTTTGAATGTTTCACTGAAAGAAGGTGCATCATTTTGAGGTTCAGCCATTGACGCAAACTCATCAGTTTCCAATTGTGATGGTTTACCAACTGTTAATCCTAAACCAATTGCTGCTGTTTCCGTCATTTCAGAAGTTGTTTCTATTGCTATCAATTTTGATTGCATTGCTTCAATTAATGCTTTTATACTCAACAATTGTGATTGTTTTAAATCAATATTCCCAAGATTTAAACACAATTCTTTATTTTCGACACCTTCTGTTTCTAAAATATTTGTCAATTTAATACCCATGTCGGATATATTCAATGAATCGCTTAAATCTATGATAGTTTTTTCTTTGTTATAATTCATCATATTAATATTACCCATTTATACTAGTACACCAATACGATATCTTAAAAATGTTCTCTATTCAAGAATTTGTGTCGTTATGTAAAATTATTCAAGAAGGTAAATGTCAAACAGAATTAGCCTATTGCACGTATTACGTCTTCGACGGTAGGTAGTTTCCTGCAACGTGCTTCACCCATATCCAAACATACATCGCTATCACAAGGCTGGCACTCTATTTTTCCGTATAATGAAATGTATTTTTCTTGATTATCATAATCTATAGGGCTGTATTTTTCAGGATCTGAACAAGTAAATATTGTAATCACTCTTGGTTTTTCAACCGCCCAAGCAAGAGCGCAGGTTTCTGTTTCACTCGTTATTACAATATCTGCTCGTTTTAGAACATCTATCAGACTTTCGACTCTTGTTTCTCCGACAAGATTTAAATACCCTTCTCCTCCAATTTCTTTAACAAACTGTTTATCAAGTATTCCGCCTGTGAACACCAAATTATACTTATCTTTTATCCTATCTATCAATACTTTCCAATTTGTAGCTGACCATCGTTTATTTTCGTTTTTTGCACCTGCACTTATTATAATAGTTTTTTTATCCTTATCTAATAATTCAAAGGTTTTATCGTGTCTTAATGTGAAGGTATAATCAATTTCAGGCATTGGAAAATAAATGCCGTTATATGACAATTTTAAATATTTAAGAAAATACATGTTTCTTTCTACAATATTTTTAGAATTAGGCTTTGTTTTTGGAATAACTTCATTTCCGCCTATAGAAGCAAAACCTTTTGCATCTGAGTAAGTAAGTTTTCGTTTCCCGTTGCACATAGCAAATGTTAGTAAACTTCTGATATCCTGCTGACAGTCAATAACAATATCGTATTCCACCATCTTTACCCGTTCAATTTGCTTAAAGAAAGCTTCCCACGTATCGGCAGAGAGCCATTTATCAGTCCATCTTTCCATTGACATCAAAAACACTCTATCGACTTTAGGATTTTTATTTATTACACTAAACCCTTTTTCCGAAACAACATAATCAACTCTAAAGCCATTATCTCGCAAAACACCTGCCAAAGGCAAAGTATAAACTGTGTGTGCAATATTTCCCAATGATATTATAAGTACTTTTTGCATTTTATCAACCTTAATCATATTAACTATACCACATTCTATATACATTATTCAAATCATGTAAAATCAAGTTATACCTAAGTTTTAAGTACCTTATGTTAACTTTTGTAACAATACTATTCAAAATCCTAAAGTTTTAAAAAAGATATGCCGTAGATAAGAGTACAGAGAAAATTTATAGGAGATCAAAAAATGGAACTTAACAACATTAACTTATTCGCACAAAACGCAGCAGCATTAAATAAAGCACAAGGTAAAGAAGAAGCAAAAAAAGAAGAAGCAGTACAACCTGAAGTAAGAGACAACAAACCTGCTGAAAAACAATGCAGTGCAGATGATGTATTCGCATTTATGGCAGGAACAAATGTCGGCTTCCAAGTAAAGGTTGCAAAAGCTGAAAAAACTGATGCTGCACAAGAAGCAAGAATCGGTAATTTTATGGCTGAATTTGAAGAAGCATTCGATTTTGCTAAAAGTTTAGGTTTGTCTGACGAAGCAGCATTCGCTGTAATCGACAGAATTTAGAGACGAGTATCAATAATTCAAAGCGAGATTAAAAGACACCATACGGTGTCTTTTATTTTTATTTTATTTTTAACCTTAAAACTGAATTTGAACCTTGACAGGCAACAAATAAAACATTACCGTCAACGTGTATTCCGTATGGTTGAGTTACGTTAGTTGTTAATACCGTACAAGCTCCTGAGTGTGAAAGCTTTAAAACATTGTTTGCATTATAATTTGCAACATATATATTTCCTGCATCGTCGCTTGTTAATGAAATAGGTCCTTTTAAATTTGGACTTTTATAAAACAAAACTTTTTTTCCGTCAGGTTGAATTTTAAAAATGGCATTATCTGTAAAACTTGATACATAGAGATTACCGTATTTATCAGTTGTTAATCCTGTCGGACTTGTTATGTTCGGATAACATCCGCTTGTTTGATTAACATTATTGCTTGTTGCTTGTGTTTTTGGCTGAACATTATATTTATTTAAAAAAGAGGCAGCTTTTGCGTAATATCCGCTTGATTTTGGTATCATATCCAAATATTTTGCGGCATTGGTTTTGTCTCCTAAGGCTGCGCTGAGCCTTGCTGCATTGTATAAAGCTTCGTATTCTTTCGGATTACGTGAAACAATTTGCTCATATATAGATAAAGCTTCGTCTGTTTGCTTTAAATAATCAAGCAGTGAACCCAGATTATAATAAGCATCAATATAATTTGGATATAGTCTTATTGCCGTTCTAAACGAAGAAATAGCTTCTTCATATTGCCCTAATTTATAGCAATCAATCCCATGATTATATTCAAGTTTTGCGTCTGTAGGAATAATAGAAGCTTGTTCTTCCCCCATTACAGTTGAAAGAGGAAGAACAAACATCATAAAAACTAATATTACTTTTATTATTTTTTTCATTATATCTTATGCTTCAAGTTTTTCTAAAACCTTGCGGTTTTTCTTAGCAAATTCAGAACCTCTCGCTCTTATTGCCATTGCTAAAATTTCTTTAAGGTTAATTGGACCTCTTTGAGCAAAGTCATTTGGTAATCTTAAAGACCAGTTTTCATCACCTGATGTCCCCGGTTTGTTGTAAACATCATCTATGCCAAAGAAATCAGTAAAGAAAATCTGAATGTTTTTAGCTTTTGACGCAAACATTTCAGCTAATTTAACTTTTCTCAAATAATCTGCATCGTGGGTAAGATTCCAAATTAGCTCATCTTTGTTTTCAGCCTCTGCAAACATATCTTCCACAAGGTTTTTTACGTGTAAATAACCTTCTTCTGTTTCAACCATGCTTTTTGCCCAGAAAGAAATAGGTTCATTGTCGTGAGTACCAACCATTGCCCAAACATTTTCTTCTATATTTCTGCAGCGATATGGGTGTTCAGGTTTTTCAGGTTTTACAAATTGAGTTAATCTCATACCTTGTAATTTATATTCTTTCATTACGGCATCAACAGGGTTTGTTAAAGTACCTAAGTCTTCACAAACAATTGAGTTCTTGTCTAAACCGCATTCTTTAGCTGCAGCTATGACAACTTTTTCAATCAATCTGCCGTATTTCTTGATTTGGTCTTTGTTTAAAGTTTTAACGTACTTTTCTTTATCAGGCTCTAATTCAGGATTGATATCATTTACACCTGCAATAGAATATTTTGCCAATTCCGGATGATTAGGAGATGAGTACAGTCTGCCTGCGCCTTGTTCAGGCATAGGTTTTTTACCTTTTTTGTACACCCAAGGATCAATTAAACCGACAATGTGGTCAATTCTGACACCACCGGGGTTATCTTTGAACATCTTCTTATAAAGATTTTTCATCAGGATTCCGCCTTC
>OMPX01000101.1 GCA_900313115.1 uncultured bacterium | reverse complement strand
TGTAGGACCAACTAATAAAATATTGGACTTTTGAATCTCTACATCAGAAGTATCTTTGTTGTGTTCTAATCGTTTGTAATGGTTATAAACAGCAACAGACAAGACCTTTTTAGCATCATCCTGACCAACAATGTGTTCATCAAGATAAGCCTTAATTTCGTGAGGTTTAGGAACTGATTTTAAAGCATTTTCAACATCAGTTTCACCTTCTTCTTTTTTATTGTCTTTATCTTTGTTCTCGAAAAATTCTTCATCAAGAATTTCATTACAAAGTTCAACACACTCATCACAGATATATACATCAGGACCTGCAATAAGCTTTTTTACTTGATCTTGAGTTTTACCACAAAATGAGCATTTTAATCTGCTGTCATTTGCCATAATTATCTCCTATAATGCATCTTTAGTAATAACTTTATCAATCATACCGTACTTAAGAGCTTCATCAGGTGTCATGATATAATCTCTGTCAGTATCTTTTTCGATTTTAGTTATATCTTGACCTGTATTAGAAGCCAAAATTTCGTTCAATGATTTTTTAATTCTCAAGATTTCTTGAGCTTGAATTTCAATATCAGTAGCCTGACCTTGTGCACCGCCTAAAGGTTGGTGAATAAGAACTCTTGAGTGAGGAAGAGCCATTCTCTTACCTTTTGTACCTGAGGATAACAAGAACGCACCCATAGATGCAGCTTGACCTAAACAAATTGTGCTAACATCTGCTCTAATATGCTGCATTGTATCATAGATAGCAAAACCTGCGGTAACACTACCACCAGGGCTATTGATATATAACATAATGTCTTTTTCAGGATTTTCACTATCTAACAATAACAATTGCGCAACAACTAGGTTAGCAACCATATCATCAATTTGTGTTCCTAAGAAAATAATTCTTTCTCTCAACAAACGTGAGAAAATATCAAACGAACGTTCACCTCTGCTTGATTGTTCAATTACAACAGGTACAAAACTCATATTTATAATTCCTTTCTTTACACTAGTGAATGGTGAATAGTGAATAATCTTTTTACATATAAACACTTAACACTTCATCACTGTCAATATTATATACGTATTATTCATTTTTGTCAGCAAAACCAACTAAATCTTATGCTTCTTTTTTAGCTTTAGATTTTGTAGTTTTCTTTGCCGGCTTTTCTGAAGCTTCAGACTTCTTTGCAGTCTTTTTTGTTTTCTCTTCTTTTGGTTTAACAAACTTGATTGTATTATTTTCCATCAAGAATGCAATTACCTTTTCATTCAATATTTGCTGAGAAATATTATTAATCATACTAGGATTTTGGAACATATATTTAGCAAATGTTTCCTTATCCATTTGATACATTGCGCTGAGAGAATCCAACTTTGCGAGTAATGACGGCTGGTCAACCGTAATATTTTCTTCTCTTGCAATTTTATCAATGATTAAAGAGTTCTTTATTCTGAAAAGCGCATCATCATTAATAGTATCCATAATGTTATCATATCCTTGAGCCTCAATAGCTTGTTCCCAAGTGAAACCTTGAGTTTTAAGCTTTTGTTTATATTCATCCAGCAATGAATCTGCTTCTCTTCTAATCATTGCATCATGAATATCGACAACAACTTCATCATGGAGCTTATTCATAACAGCTTTTTCTGAATTTTTCTTATCAATATTTTCTTTTTGCTTATCGATATAATCCTGAATATCTTTTTTTAGTTCATCAACTGTCTTGAATGGACCAACCTTTTGAGCAAAATCATCAGTTAATTCAGGTAATACTCTTTCTTTAATTTCGTGTATTCTACATTTAAATACTGCAGGTTTACCTGCCAATTTTGCTTCGTGATAATTTTCAGGGAACGAAACATTAACATCAAAATCAGTATCAAGAGGTTTATCAATTAATTGATCAGCAAACCCCGGAATAAAGTTTGAGTTAGCTAAATCCATAGTATAGTTTTTAGCATCACCGTGTTCAATCTTTTCGCCATCGACATAACCATCAAAATCAAATACAATTACATCATCAGCTTTTGTATTTCTGTCAACAACAAGCTCAAGCTTTGCAGATTGATTTAATAAATTATCTAATGACTTATCAAAAGCATCATCAGGAGTAAGATATTCTTCAACCTCTACTGTCATATTTTTATATTCTTTAAGAGTAACTTCCGGTTTCAACTCAATTCTTGCAGTAACTTTAACATCTTTCCC